>NZ_JAAGPP010000028.1:0-63427 GCF_017104975.1 Burkholderia sp. Ac-20344 | reverse complement strand
GCAACCGTGGCCGGTGTGGCCGCGGCAGCAGCCGGCATTGCAGCGCCGGCGGCGGCGGCCGTGCCGGCCGGGATCGCCTCCGCGACCCACGGCCTCGCGGCGCACGACGCCAGTGTTCCGCTCGCACACGATGGCGCACCGGCGTACGACGACGCACCGATCGTGCTCGACGCGTTCCTGCCGGCAGCGCCCACTGCCCATGCACCGGTTGCCGACTCAGGCGCCCTGGCGTTCGACGCCGCCGCACCGCACACGCTGTCGAATACCGGCATCGACGATGCCGCGCTCTCGTATTACGCCGATGACGAGATCCGACCCGCCGACGATGCCCCTGCCGCGCCGGCGCCGGGAATCGCGCCGGCGCCATCGTTCGACGCGCCCATCGACCTCGCGCCGTGGGAAGACCTCGCCAGCCAGCCGGTTTCGTCATTCGATGCTTCCGACTGGAACCCGGTCGCCGAGTCGTCGACCGATTTGACGGGATCGGAACCGGCCCATGCCGCCGCCGCGCAACCCGGGACCGAGGCGGTTCACGACATCGCCGCGAGCAATCCGCCGGCATCGTTCGATACTGACGACAAGTCCACGGAGCAACCGGCTCCCGCAATCGATCGCACGGCATCGGCCCGTGTGCCGCAGGGCATCGCCAATGCGCACGCCGATGCGAAGCCCGCCGGGAACATCGCGCCGTTCGCAGCCCTCCCCTCTTCGCCGATCGCCGAGACGACGTCGCGCGCAAATGCGGAAGCCACGCCGTTTGCGGCAGCTTCGGTACCGGCCGCATCGAGTGCCGCACTGGAAGCCTTCAAGGCGGACACGGTGGAACCTGCAGCGGCGCTGTCGGCAATCGCAAAGGACGCCGCCCCGGCAGCGGCACGGACGTGGACGCCGTTGACGGCGCAACCTGCCGCGACGAATACGCCCGTCGCCGCTGAATTGCCGAAATCGCCGGTCGCTGTTCAACCATTTGCCGCCCCGCAAACGGCTTCGGCTACCGCTGCATCGCCGAGCGTCGGCACCGCCCACGGTTCGGCTGCGCAAGCCCCCGCATCGAGCATTGCGCCCGCCGCGACACCGTCGACGGCCGGCACGTCGGCTTTGGCATCCGATTCGACCGCACCGGTGATCGCTACTGTGACGCCCGTGAATATCGCGTCCGGCTCGATCACTGCACCGTCTGCCGCGCCCGTCCCGACGCTTCAGGTCCACCCGGCAACCGCTTCGACGGGTACGACATTCGGCACATTCGACACCTCCGGCGTAGTCACCCCGCAGCCGGCCGCAAGCCTGCCCGTACCGTCGGCCGCGTCCGACATGACGGCACGGCCCTCCGGCGCAGTCGCACCGATCGCCACAGCCGCGGCAACACCGGCGCAACCGCTCGCAAGCTCACCCGTCGTTCCGGCCGGCTCGCTGACGTCCTTCGGCACAACCGCCGCGACGCAGGCTCCGTCGATCGCTTCCGCACCTGCAGCGATCGAAACCACGACGTTCGCAACGCCAACCGCCCCGGCGGCGGCGCCGGCAGGCTGGTCCGTGTCGAATGTCTCCGCAACACCGGCAGCCTCATCGGCCGCGGCACCGCAACCCGCAGCAACAATCCCCGGCACGAGCGTGGCCGCCCCTGCGGTGGTCGCGACCGCACCGGCGATCCCCACTGCCCCGCCGGCCGAAGCAATCGCGGCCCCGGCAACCGAACCCGCGGCGCCGGCCGCAGCCGGCTCACCGGCCCCCGACGCCCCCGTGCGCCAGCCGCGCCCGAACGCATTCGAATTCCACGCACCCGCGTCGTTCAACGTCGAGCTGCCGACGCTCGACCTGCTCGAGCCCGGGTCCGGCGACATCGAAACGATCACCGAAGAACACCTCGCGCAGACGGCGCAGGTGATCGAGCAGCGGCTGCAGGAATTCAAGGTGCCGGTGACGGTGGTCGGCGCGTCGGCCGGCCCCGTGATCACGCGTTTCGAGATCGAACCCGCACTTGGCGTACGGGGCAGCCAGATTGTCGGGCTGATGAAGGACCTGTCGCGCGGCCTCGGCCTCACGTCGATCCGCGTCGTCGAGACGATTCCCGGCAAGACCTGCATGGGCCTCGAACTGCCGAACGCGAAGCGCCAGATGATCCGCCTGTCGGAAATCATCGAGTCACGCCAGTACCAGCACTCGGCCTCGCAGCTGACGATCGCGATGGGCAAGGACATCACCGGCCATCCGGTCGTCACCGATCTCGCGAAGGCGCCGCACATGCTCGTCGCGGGCACGACGGGCTCGGGCAAGTCGGTCGCGATCAACGCGATGATCCTGTCGCTGCTGTACAAGGCGACGCCCGAGGACGTGCGGCTCATCATGATCGACCCGAAGATGCTGGAGCTGTCGGTCTACGAAGGCATCCCGCATCTGCTCGCGCCGGTCGTCACCGACATGAAGCTCGCAGCGAACGCACTGAACTGGTGCGTCGGCGAGATGGAGAAGCGCTACCGGCTGATGTCGGCCGTCGGCGTGCGCAACCTCGCGGGCTTCAACCAGAAGATCCGCGACGCGGAAGCGAAGGAAAAGAAGATCGGCAACCCGTTTTCGCTGACGCCCGACGATCCCGAGCCGCTGTCGACGCTGCCGCTGATCGTCGTCGTGATCGACGAGCTGGCCGACCTGATGATGGTCGCCGGCAAGAAGATCGAGGAGTTGATCGCGCGCCTCGCGCAGAAGGCACGCGCGGCCGGCATCCACCTGATCCTCGCGACGCAGCGACCGTCGGTCGACGTGATCACGGGCCTGATCAAGGCGAACATCCCGACGCGCGTCGCGTTCCAGGTGTCGTCGAAGATCGACTCGCGCACGATTCTCGACCAGATGGGCGCCGAATCGCTGCTCGGGATGGGCGACATGCTGTTCCTGCCGCCGGGCACCGGCTATCCGCAGCGCGTGCACGGTGCGTTCGTCGCCGACGAGGAAGTGCACCGGATCGTCGAGTACCTGAAGCAGTTCGGCGAGCCGCAGTACGAAGAAGGGATCCTCGACGGCCCGGCCGCCGACGGTGCAACGCAGGACCTGTTCGGCGATGCGCCGGACGCGGAAGCCGATCCGCTGTACGACGAAGCCGTGGCATTCGTCGTACGCACGCGGCGCGCGTCGATCTCGTCGGTGCAGCGGCAGTTGCGCATCGGCTACAACCGCGCCGCGCGCCTCGTCGAGCAGATGGAGGCGGCCGGACTCGTGTCGCCGATGGGTATCAACGGCAGCCGCGAGGTGCTCGTGCCGGCCGCGGCCGACTGAGCGCGGCCGGGCGGCCGCCGTCAACCGATACGGGCACACCGGGAAACCGGCCGCCCCGGAAAAACAAAGGGCGCTGCCTCGGCAGCGCCCTTCTTTTTTTACTGCACCGGCACCAGCTTGAAGTCGACCGGCTTGCCGACCGCCACCTTCTGCGGATTCGCGCCAAGCTGCCCCGTTTCGACATTGCGGCTGAACACGTAGAACGTATCGCTGTCCTGGTTGCCGACGATCAGCCACTTGCCGGTCGGATCGATCAGGAACTCGCGCGGCGTCTTGCCGAGGCTCGACTGGCGGCCGACGTGCTTGAGCCGGCCGTCGGCCTGGTTCACCGCATAGATCACGAGGTCGTTCGCGTCGCCGCGGTTGCTCACATACAGGAAGCGGCCGTCCGGCGACAGGTGGATCGCGCCGCCGCCGACCTTGCCCTTGAAGCCCGGCGCGGTCATCGACACGGTCTCGACCGGCGTCAGCTTGCCGTCGTGGTAGCCGAACACCTCGACCGACGCGTTGAGTTCGCTCGTCACGTATGCGTACCGGCCGTCGGCGCTGAACACCATGTGACGCGGGCCCGAACCCGCCTTCACCGGCGTGTAGCGCGTTTCGGTCGGGCTGATCAGCCCGCGGCTGCCATCCACCGTGTAGCGGTAGCCGTAGATCTTGTCCGCACCGAGATCCTGTACGAACAGGTAGTGCCCATCAGGCGAAAACACCGTCGAATGCACGTGCGCGCCGTCCTGGCGGCCCTTCACGGGCCCCGTACCTTCGTGGTGCACGGTCAGCGCGGCCTGGCCGACCGCGCCGTCGTCGCGCAGCGGCAACACCGCGAAGCTGCCGCCCGGATCCTTCGCGACCGAGTAGTTGGCGGTCACGAGGGTCTTGCCGTCCGGCGACAGCGCGAGATAGCAAGGATCGTTCCCTTCCGACGACACGCGGTCGATGAAGCTCAGCGCGCCCGTCTTCGCGTCGAAGCGGAATGCGCTGACGCCGCCGCGCTGCGCCGCCGGCCCGTCGTCGCCGGGCAGTTCGTTGACCGCGTAGACGGTGCGACCGTCGCGGCTCGGCAACAGGTACGACGGATTCACGGTCTTCGCCGACGACACGGGCGCGACGCTGCCGGTTTTCGTATCGAAGCGGTAAACATAGATCCCGTCGCTGCCGCCGCCCGTGTAGGTGCCGACGAGCAGGTTGTAGACGCCGTCGGCCGGGGCGGGCGGTTGCTGCGCAAATGCATGGGTCGCGGAAAGGGAGAGCACGATCGCGAAACCTTTCATCCAGTGAGCGAGCCTAAGCGGGAACCCTCGTGTCGAAGCGCGTGCGTCACGCTCGCGTAAACGGTTGGGCATTGAATCCTCCTTGCATCGAGTCGCTTCAAGTGTTGAGATAGGACGAAACGCCGGCCGTTCATGCGCTCCGCCGCCCGGCAGAGTATACGGGGCGCGGTGCCAGCGCGTGAAGCCTTGGCCACCGCCGTCCGCACTGTGAACTCGAAACCAAGGATCTCGCCTGCCCATGCCTGCCCTGATCGAAGACTACGCCCTCGTCGGCGACGGCCACACCGCCGCGCTGATCGCAAAAGACGGCTCCGTCGACTGGCTGTGCTGGCCCCGCTTCGATTCGGGCGCCTGCTTCGCGGCGCTTCTCGGCACCCCCGAGCACGGCCGCTGGCTGCTCGCGCCGGCCGCCGACGCCGCGATCACGCACACGACGCGCCGCTATCGCGGCGACACGCTGATTCTCGAAACCGACTACGAAAGCGCCGACGGCGCCGTCACCGTGATCGACTTCATGCCGCCCGGCAACGGCTGGTCCGAACTGGTGCGGATCGTCGTCGGCCGCCACGGCGCGATGAAGATGCGCATGGAGCTCGTGTTGCGCTTCGACTACGGATTCTCGATCCCGTGGGTCACGCAACTGACCCGCGAGGACGGCATGAAGGCGATCGCGGGCCCCGACACCGTCGTGCTGCGCACGCCGGTGCCGCTCACCGGCAAGAATCTCCACACGCTCGCGGAATTCACGGTCAGCGCCGACGAGCGCGTGCCGTTCTCGCTCAGCTACGCGGCGTCGCACCTGCGACTGCCGCCCGCGCGCGATCCGCTGTCGATGCTCGCGCGCACCGAGAACTACTGGCTCGAATGGTCGGGCCGCTGCCAAGTGCAGGGCCGCTACGCGGCCGCCGTGCGCCGGTCGCTGATCACGCTGAAGGCGCTTGCGTACGAGCCGACCGGCGGCATCGTCGCGGCGCCGACCACGTCGCTGCCCGAGAAGATCGGCGGCAACCGCAACTGGGACTACCGCTACTGCTGGCTGCGCGACGCAACGATCACGCTGCTCGCGCTGATGCGCGGTGGCTACTACGACGAGGCGCGCGCGTGGCGCACGTGGCTCGGCCGCGTGATGGCCGGCTCGCCCGAACAGATCCAGATCATGTACGGGATTGCCGGCGAACGCCGGCTGCCGGAAATGGAGCTCGACTGGCTGCCCGGCTATCAGGACTCGAAGCCGGTGCGCGTCGGCAACGGCGCCGCGAACCAGCTCCAGCTCGACGTGTTCGGCGAGGTGATGGCCGCGCTGCACCTCGCACGGGTGGGCGGCCTGCAGGCCGACGACACGGTCTGGTCGGTGCAGTGCGCACTCCTCGACCATCTCGAGAAGATCTGGCAGGAACCCGACGAAGGCATTTGGGAAACGCGCGGCGGCCGCCGCCATTTCACGTTCTCGAAGGTGATGGCGTGGGTCGCGTTCGACCGCGCGATCAAGTCGGCGGAGATGTTCCGGCTGCCCGGCTCGCTCGACCGCTGGCGCGCGCTGCGCGACCAGATCCATGCCGACGTGTGCAACAACGCGTGGCACGAAAGCAAGCAGGCGTTCGCACAGAGCTACGGCAGCGACGAGCTCGACGCCAGCGTGCTGCTGATGCCGCTGCTCGGCTTCCTGCCGCCGGAAGACCCGCGCATCGTCGGCACGGTCGAAGCGATCGAGCGGGAATTGCTGCACGACGGGCTCGTGATGCGCTACCGCACGACCGAGTACGACGACGGCCTGCCGCCCGGCGAAGGCACGTTTCTCGCGTGCAGCTTCTGGCTGGTCGACAACTATGCGCTGCTCGGCCGGATCGACGACGCGCACCGCCTGTTCAGCCGGCTGCTCGCGCTGTCGAACGACCTCGGGCTGCTCGCGGAGGAATACGACCCGGTGGCCGGGCGGCTGGTCGGCAACTTCCCGCAGGCGTTCTCTCACGTGGCGCTCGTGCATACCGCGATGAACCTGATGCACCACGAAGATGCGATCGCGCGCGCAGCCGGCCAGCCCGCGCCGGCCGTCGCCACGGGGCGCTGAACGGAGGCGCTAGCGGCTTGTTCAGAGAACGTCAAATCGCAAAAGGTTGATGAATAATCGGGGAAATGTTGCATTGCAACATTCATCGTTGTCCGATATGATCGACGCGATTGTCCGGCTGCTATGCATCATGGCCGGTCGCTGACCCACACGGCACGCCGCGACGCCCCACGCCGCCCTTGCGCACCGTCCCCCACGCGGGAGTAGTCTGCATGCTTTACCAACTGCACGAATTCCAGCGCGCCATGCTGAGCCCGCTGACGGCCTGGGCCCAGGCCGCGTCCAAATCGTTCGCCAATCCGTCCAGCCCGTTCTCGCTGATGCCGGGCGCGACGCGGATGGCCGCCGCGTACGAATTGATGTACCGGCTTGGCAAGGATTACGAGAAGCCCGAGTTCAACATTCATCAGATCGTCAAGGACGGCCACAACATCCCGATCGTCGAGCAGACGATCGTCGAGAAGCCGTTCTGCCGACTGCTGCGCTTCAAGCGCTATTCGGACGACGCCGACGCCGTCACGCAACTGAAAGACGAACCGGTCGTGCTGGTCTGCGCGCCGCTGTCGGGCCACCACTCGACGCTGCTGCGCGACACCGTGCGCACGCTGCTGCAGGATCACAAGGTCTACATCACCGACTGGATCGATGCGCGGATGGTGCCGGTCGAGACCGGCCCGTTCCACCTGCACGACTACATCGCGTATATCCAGGAGTTCATCCGTCACATCGGCGCGCGCAACCTGCACGTGATCTCGGTGTGCCAGCCGACGGTGCCGGTGCTCGCGGCGATCTCGCTGATGGCGAGCCGCGGCGAGGACACGCCGCTCACGATGACGATGATGGGCGGCCCGATCGATGCGCGCCGCAGCCCGACATCGGTGAATTCGCTCGCGACGCAGCACTCGACCGCGTGGTTCGAGAACAACGTGATCCACACGGTGCCCGCGAACTATCCGGGCGAAGGCCGCCAGGTGTATCCGGGCTTCCTGCAGCACACGGGCTTCGTCGCGATGAACCCGGAACGGCACGCGCAGTCGCACTGGGATTTCTACCAGAGCCTGCTGCGCGGCGACGAGGACGACGCCGAAGCGCACCGCCAGTTCTACGACGAGTACAACGCAGTGCTCGACATGGCGGCCGAGTATTACCTCGAGACGATCCGCGTCGTGTTCCAGGAATTCCGGCTGGCCGAGGGCACGTGGGATGTCGAAGGCGAGCGCGTGCGTCCGCAGGACATCAGGCACACCGCGCTGATGACGATCGAGGGCGAACTCGACGATATCTCGGGCAGCGGCCAGACGCACGTCGCGCACGAGCTGTGCACGGGCATCCCGCAAGACGACCGCCGCAGCCTGACCGCCGAGAAGTGCGGTCACTACGGGATTTTCTCGGGCCGCCGCTGGCGCACGATCATCTATCCGCAACTGCGCGACTTCATCCGCGAGCATGCACCGGAGCCGAAGCACGGCGCGACGAAGAATGTCCCCGATGCGCCGACGGCCACGACGCTCGCCGCCGTACCGGCCAGCAACGCACCGGCTGAAGCGACGCGCGCCAACGTGGCGAAGCGCACGCGCGCGAAGACGCCGGCCAAGGCCGCCGCCCCTGCCAAGGCCGCACCGGCCGCAGAACGCGCTGCCGGCAGCAGCCCGCGCGCCAAGACCGTGCGCACGCGCAAGGCCGCCTGACGCATCGCGTTCCGACGAAAAAACGCCGCCGTTGCCTGCGCACGGCGGCGTTTTTACATCCGGCGGCCGCTTCAGCCCGGTCGGCGCATCAGCGGCGCAATAGATACGCGAGCAGCACTTCGGTGTTCATCCTGACCATCTCGGCGCGCTCGTCGGTGTCGGTAAAATCGCGGCCGAGCGTCGCGGCGAGCGTAAAGCGGTTCGACACGATGTAGTAGCCGAGCCCCGACAGCGTCACATAGAAGCGCAGCGGATCGACGTCGGTGCGGAACAGCCCGGCCTTCTGGCCGCGCGACAGCACGTTGCCGAGCTTCGCGACGATCGGCGACATCATCTCGCGGATCCGCGTCGACTTGTGCAGGTAGCGCGCTTCGTGCAGGTTCTCGTTGTTGATGAGCCTGAGCAGCTCCGGATGGTCGCGGTAGTAGTCCCAAACGAAATGCGCGAGCCGCGTGACGGCTTCGACCGGCGCGACGCCGTCGAGATCGAGCACGCGCTCGGCCTCGGTCAGCGCGGAGAACGCGTGTTCGAGCACGGCCGTAAACAGCTGCTCCTTGCTGCCGAAGTAGTAATAGAGCATGCGCTCGTTGGTTTCGGCCCGGCGCGCGATCTGGTCGACGCGTGCGCCGAACAGCCCTCCACTCGCAAACTCTTCGGCTGCCGCCATCAGGATGCGGCGGCGCGTACCTTCAGGATCTCTTTTGATTTTTGGCTGATTCATGGTGGCGTTTTGCTATGTGAGCCGCTTGATCCGGACCGGCACCCCCACCGCCTCGGCGCCGGCCGCCCTGGAACGGGCGCGCCGCGGGCGGCCGCCCTCCTGCTGAGCCCCTGCAAAAAAGCGGTTCGATTATGCGCACAGACGGCGTCCAGCGCAATGCGGGAAATCGGCGATAATCAAGCTTTGGCAAACCTTTCCGGCCGCGCCCGACGCGGCCGAGAGCCATTCGGCGCCGCTGCGCCCGTTGTCACCGTGACCGACTCCAAAACACTCGCAGATCGCATCGAAGATCTGCTTCCCCAGACGCAATGCACGAAGTGCGGCTATAACGGCTGCCGCCCGTACGCCGAGGCAATCGCCGCCGGCGACGCGAACTACAACCAGTGCCCGCCCGGCGGCGCCGAAGGCATCGCGCGCCTCTCGAGCCTGCTCGGCAAGCCGGTGATTCCGCTGAACCCCGTCAACGGCAGCGAGCATCCGCGCGCGGTCGCCTTCATCGACGAAAGCCTCTGCATCGGCTGCACGCTGTGCATGCAGGCGTGCCCGGTCGACGCGATCGTCGGCGCGCCGAAGCAGATGCACACGATCATCGAGTCGCTGTGCACCGGCTGCGACCTGTGCGTGCCGCCCTGCCCGGTCGACTGCATCGCAATGCTGCCGGTGACCGGCGATCGCACCGGCTGGGACGCGTGGTCGCAGGCACAGGCCGATGCCGCGCGTGAACGCCACGACCTGCGGCTCGCGCGCCAGCGCCGCGAACGCGAGGCCGCCGAAGCGCGCGCGGCAGCACGCCGCGCGGCCAGTGCCGCGAAGCCGGCTGCGGCACAAGCGGAAGCGCAATCCACCGCGCCGGCTGCCGCACCGGCCGCCGACGACGCCGAAGCGAAGAAGCGCGCGATCATCGCCGCCGCGCTCGAACGTGCGCGCAAGAAGAAGGAAGAACTGTCCGGGCAAGGCGCCGGGCCGAAGAACACCGAAGGCGTGAGCGCAGCCGTCCAGGCGCAGATCGATGCGGCCGAGGCGCGCCGCAAACGGCTCGCCGAACAGCAGGCCCAACGCGACGCCGAAGCGGCGGCTGCGAGCGGCAACGATGAAGAGAACGACGCAGGCAACGACGGCCCGGGCGGGCCGTCCGCACCGCCCGACCAGAACGCTCCATGAACGCCAGCAAACGACACGCGATCTACGAAACGCTGCAGAGCCTCAATCCGCATCCGACCACCGAGCTCGAATACTCGACGCCGTTCGAGCTGCTGATCGCCGTGATGCTGTCCGCGCAGGCGACCGACGTATCGGTCAACAAGGCGATGCGGAAGATGTTTCCGGTCGCAAACACTCCGCGACAAATCGTCGCACTTGGCGAAGAAGGCGTCACCGAGTACATCAAGACGATCGGCCTGTACCGGACCAAGGCGAAGAACGTGGTCGCGACGTGCCGGATCCTGCTCGAGCGCTACGACGGCGAGGTGCCGGCCGATCGCGAAGCGCTCGAAGGCCTGCCGGGCGTCGGCCGCAAGACTGCGAACGTCGTGCTGAACACCGCGTTCGGCCAGCCGACGATCGCGGTCGACACGCATATCTTCCGCGTCGCGAACCGCACGGGGCTCGCGCCGGGCAAGGACGTGCGGGCCGTCGAGGCCGCGCTCGAGAAGTTCACGCCGAAGGAATTCCTGCAGGACGCGCATCACTGGCTGATCCTGCACGGGCGCTACGTGTGCAAGGCCCGCAAGCCCGAATGCTGGCACTGCGCGATCGAGCCGCTGTGCGAATTCAGGCCGAAAACGCCGCCGCCGAACGAGTGACGCGCAACCGCGGCCGACGTGCCGCAGACCGCCCGGCGCCATGCGGCAGGGCGCTCGATGCACGCGCCATCGGCCGATGTGCCGCCGGCACACCACGGCCGCGACAGCACGGCAGCCGCCCCCGCTTTCCCTTTCCCGACTACGCGTTGGACGTCGCCGTCGCGTCGTCAGCCGCCGCACCGCCCGCGCGCACCAGCGCCAGCACCGCAGCCAGGATCGCCACGCCGCCCGCCCACTGCAGCGGCGACAACCCTTCGCCGAACAGCAGCGCCGCAAGCGCGACCGTCACGACCGGTTCGAGCGTCGACAGCATCGACGTGCGCGCAGCCCCGAGCCGCTCGAGCCCGGCAAAGAACGCAAGCATCGCCGCGACCGTCGACACGAGTGCGATCGCGAGCATCGACGCCCAGCCGCCAGCCGTCGCGGGCCAGCGCGGCGGCGCGCCGAACGCCGCGGTCCGCACGACGGCGATCGCCACGAGCGTCGCGGTTGCCGACAGGCAGATGATCGCGGTGGTCGCGAGCGGATCGACGCCGCGCGTCGCCTTCGTGCCGCCGACGATGTACAGCGAATAAATCACCGCGGCGGCCAGCGCGAGTGCGATCCCGAGCGGCTCGCCATGCCCGCCGCCGACCATCAGCGCCGAACCCGCGACGCACAGCACGAGCGCGACGGCCTTCGCGCGCGTGAGGCGCTCGCCGAGCCACCATGCGGCCAGCAGCGTGACGAAGGCCGGATACAGGTACAGCAGCAGCGCGACGAGGCTCGCCTGCGCGTGTTGCAGCGCGCTGAAATAGCAGAACGACTGCCCGACGTAGCCGAGCGCCCCCATCGCCACGAGGGGGCCGAGCGCGCGCCCGCGCGGCCACACGACACGGCGATGCCGTGCAATCGCCGCGAGCACCGCGCCGCCGATCGCGAAGCGCACGATCAGCAGCCCGAGCACGTCGACGCCGGCCGCATACGCGTAGCGGCCGAAAATCGCCATCGCACCGAACGCGGCGGCGGACAGCGCGACGTAGAGCGTGCCCTGCAGGGCGGCGGACGATGGGCGGGCGGTGGCGGTCATGATCGAACGGGCGCGAATGGCGTGGCGACGGAAATCGTCGGAGTGTAACGGCGCGGCGGCGGCGAGCCTAGCCCACGCTTACCCGTTCCGCCGACCCGGCAGGGAGGCTGGGCGACCGGCCGGCGCCTGCACTGCGGACAATGCCGGTGCCACGGGCGCTACCAGCGCCACCTGCCGCGCCTGCCGGCCACCGCCGCGGCGCAACCCGCTCCCGCCCGCCGCCAGCGCCGTCCGCCGACCCGGCGTACAATGCGCGACGCGGCATCACGCCGTCCGAATCACGACGTTTCCCCACCATGTTCAATCCAAGCCGCGACGAAGTGCGTCGCTTTTTCACCGAGACCTGGCGCAAGCAGCGCGCCGGCGAGATCCTGACACCGCTGGAAGCGATGGCAGCCGACTGGATCGTCGAGCATCCCGAATATCACGACGAACTTGCCGACGCCGATGGCGCCGGTGCGCGCGAGTACACGCCCGAGGAAGGCCGCACGAACCCGTTCCTGCACCTGTCAATGCACCTCGCGATCAGCGAGCAGCTGTCGATCGACCAGCCGCCCGGCATCCGCGCCGCGCACGACAAGCTCGCGGCAAAGCTCGACTCGACCCACGACGCGCAGCACGTGATCATGGAGTGTCTCGGCGAGACGATCTGGGAAGCCCAGCGCACGAACACGCCGCCCGATACCGACGCATACCTGCAGCGCATCCTGCGCCGCGCATCGCGCGACTGAGCGCCGCGGCACCGGCCCACGGGCGCCGGGTCGCGGACAAAAAAATACCCCGCCGAGGCGGGGTATTTTTGCTGCGCGGGCCCGTCGGGCCCGTCGCGCTTACTTCTTGAACACGAGATCGGTCTCTTTCAGCGACTCGATGTAGGCGGCGATGTCCTTCATGTCGCTGACCGACAGGCTCTGCACCTGTGCCTGCATGATCGCGTTGTTGCGACCGAGCAGCGGATTCGTCAGGCCCATCTGGTACTGGCGCATCGCCCACACGAGGTAGTCGGCATGCTGGCCGGCGAGGCGCGGATATTCGGCGTTGATCGGCTTGTTCATCTGCGCGCCGTGGCAGGCGGCACAGTTGTGCGATTCGACCAGTTCCTTGCCCTTCGTGATGTCCGCCGCGTGCGCGGTACCGATCGCGAGGCCGGCCGCCAGTGCAACCGCCGCCGTCTTGAATGCGTTGTTCATGAATGCTCCTGTCCCGCCGGTCAGATCGGCGGCGCGCGCTTTACTTGTAGGGATTGTCCTTCGTGTCGGCCTTCTGGACGGCGTAGTACGCCGCCAGATCCGCGATATCCTGGTCCGTCAGCGAACCGGCGATCGCATTCATCGACGGGAAGTGACGATCCTTCTTGCGGTAGGCCTTCAGCGCGTTCTCGAGATATTGCTGGTTCTGGCCGCCGAGGACAGGCACCCGGTAGACCTCCGGGTACGCCGCGCGGTAGTCCTGGATGCCGTGGCAACCGATGCACATGGCGGCCTTGCTCGCCCCGTCCTTCGGGTTGCCGACCACACCGGCCGCCTGCGCGCTGCCCGCGAGCGCCACGAGCGCTGCGACAACGACGTGTTTGCCGACAAATTTGTTCATAGCTCTTGTAACCTAGCTTGAGGGGAAACTGGCGCCAAAGCGGCAACGGCCCGCGCCGTTATGCTTGTCAGGTCGCCACGCAGGCCAAAAAAAACGGCCAGATTGTACCGCGTCGGCGGGGAACGCGTCCACAAGGCACCCCGGTTCGCCCCGCCACAGCCCCGCAACGATACGCGGGCGCAGCCTAACCGGACAGCCCTTCTGACTTATACTGGGTTTTTTCCCCGTTTGAGAAGAGCGCCGCCATGCGTTTCGAAGGGTCCTCGCACTACGTCGCCACCGACGATCTGAAGCTCGCGGTCAATGCCGCGCTGACGCTGCAACGCCCGCTCCTGATCAAGGGCGAGCCCGGCACCGGCAAGACCATGCTCGCCGAGGAAGTGGCCGCCGCGCTCGACATGCCGCTGCTGCAGTGGCACATCAAGTCGACCACCAAGGCGCAGCAGGGCCTGTACGAATACGACGCCGTGTCGCGGCTGCGCGATTCGCAGCTCGGCGACGAGCGCGTGAAGGACATCTCGAACTACATCGTCAAGGGTGTGCTGTGGCAGGCATTCGATGCCGAGCACCCGAGCGTGCTGCTGATCGACGAGATCGACAAGGCCGACATCGAATTCCCGAACGACCTGCTGCGCGAGCTCGACCGGATGGAATTCCACGTGTACGAAACACGTGAAACGGTCCGCGCGAAGCACCGCCCGCTCGTCATCATCACGTCGAACAACGAGAAGGAGCTGCCCGACGCGTTCCTGCGCCGCTGCTTCTTCCACTACATCCAGTTTCCCGACCCGGCGACGATGCAGAAGATCGTCGCGGTTCATTTCCCGGACATCCGCGAGGCGCTGCTGCGTGCGGCGCTCGAGAGCTTCTTCGAATTGCGCGGCGTATCGGGCCTGAAGAAGAAACCGTCGACGTCCGAACTGCTCGACTGGCTGAAGCTGCTGCTCGCCGAGAACATCCCGGCCGACGCGCTGCGCGGCGTGGACGCGAAGCAGATCGTGCCGCCGCTCGCGGGCGCGCTGCTGAAGAACGAGCAGGACCTGAGCCTGCTCGAACGGCTCGTCTACATGAACCGGCACAACCGGTAATCCCCCCATCCGCGAAGGCCCGGCCATGCTGCTCAATTTCTTCTACGCGCTGCGCGCAGCCAAGCTGCCCGTCTCGGTGAAGGAATACCTGACGCTGCTCGAATCGCTGAAGGCCGGGCTGATCTCGCCGTCGATCGATGCGTTCTACTTCCTCGCGCGGATGACGCTCGTCAAGGACGAGCAGTACTTCGACAAGTTCGACCAGGCGTTCGGCGCGTATTTCCACGGCGTGTCCGCACTGCCGTCCGAAGCGTTCGACATTCCGCTCGACTGGCTCGAAAAGCGTCTCGAGCGCGAGCTGTCGCCGGAAGAAAAGGCGCAGATCGCGGCGATGGGCGGGCTCGACAAGCTGATGGAGCGCCTGAAGGCACTGCTCGACGAGCAGAAAGAACGCCACGAAGGCGGCAACAAGTGGATCGGCACCGGCGGCACGTCGCCGTTCGGGCACGGCGGCTACAACCCGGAAGGCGTGCGCATCGGCGGCCCGTCGAACGGCAACCGCACCGCGGTGAAGGTGTGGGAAGCGCGCGCATATCGCGACTACGACGATTCCGTCGAGATCGGCACGCGCAACATCAAGGTCGCGCTGCGGCGGCTGCGCCGCTTCGCGCGCGAAGGCGCCGCCGAGGAGCTCGACCTGCCCGGCACGATCCGCAGCACCGCCGCGAACGCCGGCTGGCTCGACCTGCGGATGGTGCCCGAGCGCCACAACAACGTGAAGGTGCTGATGCTGCTCGACGTCGGCGGCTCGATGGACGATCACATCAAGCGCACCGAAGAGCTGTTCTCGGCCGCGAAGGCCGAATTCAAGCACCTCGAATTCTTCTACTTCCACAACTGCGTGTACGACCACCTGTGGAAGAACAACCGCCGCCGCCACTCGGAACGCACCGCGACGTGGGACGTGCTGCACAAGTTCACGCCCGACTACAAGCTGATCTTCGTCGGCGATGCAACGATGAGCCCGTACGAAGTGCTGCAGCCCGGCGGCTCGGTCGAATACAACAACCCGGAAGCCGGCGCCGTATGGCTGCGCCGCCTCGCCGACCAGTTCCCCCATCATGCATGGCTGAACCCGGAGCCCGAGCGGCTATGGGAATACCGGCAGTCGGTCGCGATCATTCGCGACGTGCTCGGCCAGCGCATGTATCCGCTCACGCTTGCCGGCCTCGAAACCGCGATGCGCGCACTTAGCAAGTAACGACCCCCACCCAGCACGAAGGCCGCGCCCGCGCGGCCTCCCCCCGGAGATAGCATGAACCCCTCGCCCACCGCGAGCGCCAGCCGCGCCGGCGGCCGCCGCTTTTTCGCCGATACCTCGGTCTCGGCACTCGTCGCCGGCTTCGTCGCGATGATGACGGGCTACACGAGCTCGCTCGTGCTGATGTTCCAGGCCGGGCGCGCCGCCCACCTCACCGATGCGCAGATCTCGTCGTGGATCTGGGCGCTGTCGATCGGCATGGCGCTGACGACGATCGGCCTGTCGCTGCGCTTTCGCGCGCCCGTCGTCGTCGCGTGGTCGACGCCCGGCGCCGCGCTGCTGATCGCGTCGCTGCCCGGCGTACCCTACCCCGAGGCGATCGGCGCGTTCGTCGTCTGCGCGGTACTGCTCACGGCCATCGGCGTGAGCGGGCTGTTCGACACGCTGATGCGCAAGATTCCGGCCGGCATCGCCGCCGCCCTGCTCGCGGGCATCCTGTTCGAGATCGGCATCGAAATCTTCCGCGCCGCGCAGTTCCAGACCGCGCTCGTGCTCGCGATGTTCTTCACGTACCTGATCGTCAAGCGGCTCGCGCCGCGCTATGCGATCGTCACGACGCTGATCGTCGGCACGGCAGTCGCCGGCGGCCTCGGCCTGCTCGACTTCAGCGGCTTTCACATCGCGTTCGCGAAGCCCGTGTTCACGATGCCCGCGTTCTCGATCGCATCGATTGTCAGCATCGGCATTCCGCTGTTCGTCGTCGCGATGGCGTCGCAGAACGTGCCGGGCATCGCGGTGCTGCGCGCGGACGGCTATCCGACCCCGTCGTCGCCGCTGATCGCGACCACCGGCCTCGCATCGCTGCTGCTCGCACCGTTCGGCTCGCACGGCGTCAACCTCGCGGCGATCACGGCCGCGATCTGCACGGGCCCGGAAGCGCACGAGGATCGCGCGAAGCGCTACACGGCCGCCGTGTGGTGCGGCACGTTCTACCTGATCGCGGGGATCTTCGGCGCGACGATCGCCGCGCTGTTCGCAGCGCTGCCGAAGGCGCTCGTCGTGTCGGTCGCCGCGCTCGCGCTGTTCGGCTCGATCATGAGCGGGCTCGCGAACGCGATGCAGGACGTGAAGCAGCGCGAAGCCGCGCTCGTCACGTTCATGGTCACCGCGTCGGGCCTCACGCTGCTGTCGATCGGCTCGGCATTCTGGGGGCTCGTCGCGGGAATCGTCACGCAGGTGATCCTGAACGCGCGACGCCCCGCGTGACGCGGCGCAGCGCCCGCCGCCGCAGCCATCCGGACACGCCAGAACGTGCCCGACACGAATCGGGCCTAGAATAGCGGATCGGAGGCGGCGCCCGGCGCCGCTTCGCTTCGCCGCCGCGCTCGCGCGGCCCGTGAGAACCCGGCGCATTGCGCCCTTCTTCCGAATCGCCATGACTACCGCACTCGACCAGCTGAAGCAGTACACGACCGTCGTCGCCGACACGGGCGATTTCCAGCAGCTTGCGCAATACCAGCCGCAGGACGCGACCACGAACCCGTCGCTGATCCTGAAGGCCGTCCAGAAGGATGCGTACAAGCCGATCCTCGAGAAAACCGTCCGCGATCATCGCAACGAAAGCACCGATTTCATCATCGACCGCCTGCTGATCGCATTCGGCACCGAGATCCTGAAGCTGATCCCGGGCCGCGTGTCGACCGAGGTCGACGCACGCCTGTCGTTCGACACGCAGCGCTCGATCGACAAGGGCCGCGAGCTCATCAAGCTGTACGAGGCAGCCGGCATCGGCCGCGAGCGCATCCTGATCAAGCTCGCATCGACGTGGGAAGGCATCCGCGCGGCCGAAGTGCTGCAGAAGGAAGGGATCAAGTGCAACATGACCCTGCTTTTCTCGCTCGTGCAGGCCGCTGCATGCGCGGAAGCCGGCGCGCAGCTGATCTCGCCGTTCGTCGGCCGCATCTACGACTGGTACAAGAAGCAGGCCGGCGCGGAGTGGAATGAAGAGAAGGACGGCGGTGCGAACGATCCGGGCGTGCAGTCGGTGCGCCGCATCTATACGTACTACAAGACGTTCGGCTACAACACCGAAGTGATGGGCGCGAGCTTCCGCACCACCAGCCAGATCACCGAACTCGCCGGCTGCGACCTGCTGACGATCAGTCCCGATTTGCTGCAGAAGCTGCAGGACAGCAACGAGACCGTCACGCGCAAGCTGTCGCCGGAAGCGCTGCAGGACAAGCCGTCCGAGCGTGTCGCGATCGACGAGGCCGCGTTCCGCTTCCAGCTGAACGACGACGCGATGGCAACCGAAAAGCTCGCCGAAGGCATCCGCGTATTCGCCGCCGATGCGGTGAAGCTCGAGAAGCTGATCGACTCGCTGCGATAAGCCGCGACACGCGTCTGCGGCTGTCGGCAACACTGACAACAGCCGTCAGCAAGCACGCCGCACACGGCCGCGAACGTCATGTTCGCGGCCGTTTTATTTTTCATTCCATCGTCGAGCACGCGCACTACAATCCACGTCACGGGTGCGTCGGCCGCCTCCCGAGGCCCCCTTTCCCAGTCAGTCTTGCACGACGCCGAACCCGCACTGATGCGCAGGCCGGCCCCCCACTACAGGAGACAGCGATGCAAGTTCAACCGTACCTGACGTTCTACGGTCGTGCCGACGAAGCCCTTCAGTTCTACGAAAAGGCACTCGGTGCGAAGACGATGTTCAAGATGCACTTCAAGGATGCGCCGCCGAATCCCGACTACCCGATGACGCCCGAGATGGGCGACAAGGTGATGCACGCGAGCTTCACGATCGGCGACTCGATGATCATGTGCTCGGACGGCGACTGCAGCCAGCCCGGCGGTGGCATGCATGCCGGCTATTCGCTGTCGCTGAACCCGGCGACGGTCGAGGAAGGCCAGAAGCTGTTCAATGCAATCGCCGACGGCGGCGAAGTGACGATGCCGTTCGGCAAGACGTTCTGGGCGCTCGGCTTCGGGATGGCGAAGGATCGTTTCGGCGTGCACTGGATGGTCAACGTCGAGGACCTGTCGCAGCGCGAGGATCTCGCGAAACGCGCGCAGGGATAACACGAAAGACGAAGCCCGCCACCTTGCCGGTGGCGGGCTTTTTCATTGCGTGGCCGTGCAGGCAGCGTCAGCCTTCCACCACGTCGAGATAGTCCTCCGGCCGCGTGCGATCCTCTGCATGCGCCATGCCCATCACGCGCACCAGCACGCTCACCACCACCGCCACCACCAGGTTCACGACCAGCGACCACACGGCCGCGTAGCCGGGAATCGCGAGGCCGAACAGGTGGATCGTGAAGATCGAGCTCGCCAGCTTCAGCGAGACCGCCATCCACGTGCCGCACACGATGCCGGCCGCCCAGCCGATCAGCAGGCCGCGATGGTCGAGCAGCCGCGTGTACAGGCCGAGCACGATCGCGGGCAGCGTCTGGATGATCCAGATCCCGCCGAGCAGCTGCAGCTGGATCGCATAGGTCAGCGGCAGCCCGAGGATGAACGCGACCGCGCCGACCTTCACGATCAGCGATACGAGCTTCGCGACGTGCGTTTCCTGGTCGTGCGACATGTTGCGGTTCACGAACTCGCGGTGAATATTGCGCGTGTACAGGTTCGCGGCCGCGATCGACATGATCGCCGCCGGCACCAGCGCGCCGATGCCGATCGCCGCAAACGCGACACCGACGAACCACGACGGGAAATACTCGAGGAACAGCGCGGGCACCGCGAAGTTCGGGCCGAACGCCTTGAAGTACGGCGCGTACTGCGGCATGTCCTTCACGCCCGATGCGAGCGCCATGTAGCCGAGCAGCGCGAGCAGGCCGAGCACGAACGAATACGCGGGCAGCATCGCCATGTTGCGGCGGATCGAGTTGCCGGACGACGACGACAGGATCGCCGTCACCGAGTGCGGATACAGGAACAGCGCGAGCGCCGAGCCGATCGCGAGCGTCGCGTACGCGCTGTAGCCGTTCAGGCTCATCGCGTCGGGCGCCTTCAGCAGCATCTTCGCGGGCGGCACGCTCGCGAAGATGTGCCCGAAGCCGCCGAGCTTCGCCGGGATCACGACGACCGCCGCGGCGATCGTGATGTAGATCAGGATGTCCTTGACGATCGCGATCATCGCGGGCGCGCGCAGCCCCGACGTGTACGTGTACGCGGCGAGGATCGCGAACGCGATGATCAGCGGCAGGTCGCCGACGAAGCCGGTCGTGTCGAAGCCGAGCGCGCCGATTACCACTTCGATGCCGACGAGCTGGAGCGCGATGTACGGCATCGTCGCGAGGATGCCCGTCACCGCGATCGCAAGCGCGAGCATCCGGCTGCCGTAGCGTGCGTTGACGAAGTCGGCGGCGGTCACATAGCCGTGCCGCTTCGCGATGCTCCACAGCTTCGGGAACACGACGAACGCGAACGGATAGATCAGGATCGTATAAGGCAGCGCGAAGAAGCCCATCGCGCCGGCGCCGAACACGAGCGCAGGCACCGCGACGAACGTGTAGGCCGTGTAGAGATCGCCGCCGAGCAGGAACCACGTGACGATCGTGCCGAAGCGGCGTCCGCCGAGGCCCCATTCGTCGAGATGGGCGAGATCGCCGCGTCGCCAGTTCGCGGCCAGGAAACCGATGATCGTGACACCGATGAACAGCAGGACGAAGACGAAGGTTGCACCGAGATTCATCGTGCACCTCCCTGCGGACCGCTCGCCTTCCACGCGTTCTTGGTCTTGAAATAGACGAACGCGGTGATCACCGCGCTAATGAAGACCCACAGCAGCTGGTACCAGTAGAAAAACGGAAAGCCGAACCATTGCGGTTCGATCTTGTTGTACGACGGTACCCAGACCATCGCGATCAGCGGCAGTACCAGCAGCCAGAGCCAGCGCTTGGCGGCCCGGTTGGCGTCGGCATCGTGAGCCATGACGTCTCCTCATCTTTCCCGGTTATCGATCTTGTTGAGCGGGTACGGCGCCGAGAGGAGCACAAAACGGGTAGGCTGCGGCTCCCCTAGCTTCGCGCCAGTATAGGAGCCGCGAGCACGCGGTCAAGCAGGGGCGAACCCGAGGTGATCCGCCCCTTGTCGCGTGGTTGCACCGGCATGCCGCCGGTGCATGAAACGTCAGATCGCGAACGAGGTGTCGCGTGCGCCGGTCGTTTCTTTCAAAGCTTTCACCCACTTGCGTGCGGGCAGCTTGAGCGTGTCCTCGATCAGCTTCGCACGCGCGTCGAGCTGGGCGAACGGCACGTCGAGCGCGGGGCCCGAGAACGCGATCGCGATCCGGTTGCCGTCGTGCACTTCCGGCAGCGCGATCACGCGATGATCGAATGCCGCGTTCAGGTGCTTCATGTTGCGCACGAAGCTCGGATGATCGCCGAACAGGTTGATCGTCGCGATGCCCGCGTCGGCGAGGCAGCCGCGCACTGCACGGTAGAACGCGACGCTGTCGAGCACGGGGCCGCGCGCGGTCGCATCGTACAGGTCGATCTGGATCGCGCCCGCCGAGCCGCGGTTGGCCGGGTCGTTGACGAAATCCCATGCGTCGGCTTCATGCACGGCGAGGCGTGCATCGTCCGGCGGCAGCGCGAACATCGTGCGCGCGGCGACGATCACGGCCGGGTTCAGTTCGACGGCCTCGACTTTCGCGTGCGGCAGGAAGCGGTGCGAGAACTTGGTCAGCGCGCCGGTGCCGAGTCCGAGCTGGACGATCCGCTCAGGGGTTTCGAGGAACAGCAGCCACGCCATCATCTGCTGCGCGTATTCGAGCTCGATATGCAGCGGCTTCGAGATCCGCATCGCACCCTGCACCCACTCGGTACCGAAGTGCAGGAAGCGCACGCCGCCTTCTTCCGAGAACGTGACGGGCGCGAAGCGCGGCTTGCGCGGCGCTTCGAGCACGGGCACGTCGTCGTGTTCGTCGATGTCCGGGCGGCGCTTCACGCGCGGCGGCTGGAGTTTTTCGGAGCCGTTGTAGGCGGACGGTTTGCTGCGCTTGGACGCACGCGCCTCGGCGGACGCGCGCTTGATCAGTCGGGTCATGATTGAATCTCGCTGGGTGATGCTGGTTTTAGCGGACGAGAGGATAGCATTGGCGGGGAGATGGTCGCTGCCGGAGACAGATCCGACACGACGCATCGTTGATCCGTCACGTGCAGATTGCCGTCGGGCCTGACCGTCAGTCGGAAGTCGAAGGGCATATCGAAGTCGTATTCGCCGCCTGACATCAAGGCCCTGCCGATCGCTTAGGATCATCGGCCGAGCGAGACGTCGGCAGCGCTGTCGGTCAAAGGACAATTCGGCGCCACTGTTCCAGCTCCTGCTCGAACGACAGCATCGCATTCGCCGGGCGCGACGAAGGCAGCACGAGCGTGTCGCCCCCCCGCCGTGCCGTTGAAGCAAGCCCTCCTCAGCAACGGCGCATGGGCTTTCAACGCATCGATATCGTTCGGCCTCGCGTGACGGATCGCCGAATCGCGGCTGCCTTCGCGATGGCACGCGGCCAGCACGTCCCAGATCCCGATCCCGTGCGACGGCACACGCTCGAGCCGCGCGTCGTACGCGAGCTCGTGCAGCCCGTGCTCGCCGAGCACCGTGCCGGGCAGCCGCCGGAACGGGTTGATATTTTGTCCGGTTTGACACCTCTGTCGATCACACAGCATGCTGCTGCCACGCACGCATTTCGTTTCGACGTGAGCTGTTTCGTCGTTACGTCACCGAAACCGGCTAACGTCGGTTTCAGCCATACCTGCTCCACCACACGGGATCCGTAAGCATGAGTCACATCCACTTCATTGGCGGGGAAAAAGGCGGCGTGGGCAAATCGCTCGCCGCTCGCGTGCTAGCCCAGTATTTCATCGATCGGAGCGTGCCCTTCCTGGGCTTCGATACCGACCGATCGCATGGCGCACTGCTGCGGTTCTATTCCGACTTCGCCGCGCCTGCCGTTCTCGACCAGCATGACAGCCTCGATCCCGTCCTGGAATCGGCCGTCGAAGATCCGCAGCGACGCATCCTGGTCGATCTCGCCGCGCAGACGCAGCAGGCGCTCGCCGAATGGCTCGACGATTCGGACGTGTTCGGTTTTGCCGAAGAACACAACCTCACGCTCACGTGGTGGCACGTCATGGACACCGGACGCGATTCGGTCGACCTGTTACGGCGGTGGCTCGACGCGTTCGGCGGACGAATCAAGCTGATGCTCGTGCTGAACGAAGTGCGCGGCGATCGTTTCGAGATTCTGGAGGCATCCGGCGAGCGCGAGCGGGCCGAAGGGCTTGGCGCCAGCGTGATCACGCTGCGCCGCCTGCCCGATACGACCATGCAGAAGATCGATCGACAGAGCGCCAGCTTCTGGGCGGCAGTCAATCATCCGGACCGTGCCGCCACCGGGCTCGGCTTGCTGGAGCGGCAGCGCGTCAAGGTATGGCTGCATCGCACATATGCGGAACTGGACGGGGTCGCGTTGTAGGCTGATCCCACTCTGCGCGCGATGCATGGGGCGTGATCCGGTCCCACGGCAAGCAGCGAGCGAGGAAGCCCGCTGCCTGTGACACGCTACAGGTCAATCGCGCGCCAGAGATGCAATTTCTGCTCGAACGAAAGCATCGCATTCGCCGGGCTCGACGACGGCAGCACGAGCGTCTCGTACCCGGCCTCGCCGATCACGCCGGCAAACCGCCCTGCCGTCTTGCCGTTGAAACAGACCTTCTTCAGCAACGGCGCGTGTTCGCGCAGCGCGTCGAAGTCGTTCGGCTTCGCGTTCCGAATCGCCGAATCGAGACTGCCTTCGCGATGACACGCGGCCAGCACGTCCCAGATCCCGATCCCGTGCAACAGCACACGCTCGAGCCGCATGTCGTACGCAAGTTCGTGCAGCCCATGCTCGCCGAGCACCGTGCCGAGCAGCCGCCAGAACTGGTTGCGCGGATGCGCGTAGTACTGCGCGGCATCGAGCGACGCCTCGCCCGGAAAACTGCCGAGGATCATCGTGTGCGTATGCGCCGCGACGACCGGCGGGAAACCCCGCAACATCACGCGCCTCCGCCGGGCCCGCCCGAGCGCGGCCCGTCGCCGTGCGCATCGAGATGACGCCACAGCGCCGGCAGCATGCACTCGGTGACCATCAACGGCTTGCCATGACGCTGGAACACCGAGCGCCGCGCGGCGAACGAATGCGGCGCTCGCGCCCCGTCAAGCGCATGGGTCGCCAGCGCATACAGCGGATGGCCCGCGATCACGCGCCGGCTGACGAGCGCCGAACGCTCGACCTGCGAATCGCCGTACAGCAGCTCCGCCAGCGGCCGCGTGCGCAGCCGCCGCATCGCCTGCCACACGCCCTTGCTGGCGGAAAGCGGCGCGATGCTGTGCGCGGCGACGTACGGTATGCCGTCGACCGACAGGATCACCTCGCGCACCCACATCGGTGCGCGCGGCAAACTGGCGACCGCGTCCGGCTCGTCGAACCACGGGCAGTCGACCGCCTCGCGCGTCACGCGCACGTTCACGCGGCCGAGCCGCGCGAGGTGCGCGGTCAGCGATCCGCCGCGCGTCAGCCAGTCGCGCTGGTCGAGCGTGCAGCCAGGCCGCGGCGTCTCGCGCCAGCCGGCCTGCCCGCCGTCGAATCGCATGCGCGTGTTCACGCGGCGCGCGACAGCAGCAGCGCGTTGGTCCGCTTCACGAAGCTTGCCGGATCGTCGAGCATGCCGCCTTCGGCCAGCAGCGCCTGATCGAACAGCAGATGGCACCAGTCGCCGAAATCGGCGCTGTCGGCCTTCAACTGCTTCACGAGCGCGTGCTCCGGATTGATCTCGAGGATCGGCTGCATCGCCGGCGCGTTCTGCCCGGCCGCCTTCAGCATCCGCTGCAGGTAGCCGCTCATGTCGTTGTCGTCCGCGACGAGGCACGACGGCGAATCGGTCAGGCGGAACGTGACGCGCACTTCCTTCACCTTCTCGCCGAGCGCTTCCTTCATCTTCTCGACGACCGGCTTGATCGCTTCGCCCGCCTGCTCTTGCGCCTTCTTCTCTTCGTCGTTCAGCTCGCCGAGATCGAGGTCGCCACGTGCCACGCTCGCGAGCGGCTTGCCGTCGAATTCCTGCAGGAACGACAGCATCCATTCGTCGACGCGATCGGTCAGCAGCAGCACCTCGACGCCCTTCTTGCGGAACACTTCGAGATGCGGGCTGTTCTTCGCGGCCTGCCATGCGTCGGCCGTCACGTAGTAGATCTTGCTCTGCTCGGGCTTCATGCGCGACACGTAGTCGGCGAGCGACACGTCCTGCGCGTCGGTATCGCCATGCGTCGACGCGAAGCGCAGCAGCTTCGCGATGCGCTCGCGGTTCGCGTGATCCTCGCCGAGACCTTCCTTCAGCACCTGGCCGAACGCGCCCCAGAACGTCTTGTACTTCTCCTTGCCGGCATCGTCTTCCGCGTTCGCGAGCTCTTCGAGCATCGACAGCGTGCGCTTCGTCACGCCTTCGCGGATCGCCTTCACGTCGCGGCTTTCCTGCAGGATCTCGCGCGACACGTTCAGCGGCAGGTCGGCCGAATCGACGACGCCCTTCACGAAGCGCAGGTATTGCGGCAGCAGTTGCTCCGCGTCGTCCATGATGAACACGCGCTTCACGTACAGCTTCAGGCCGCCGCGATAGTCGCGGTTCCACAGGTCGAACGGCGCGTGCGACGGCACGAACAGCAGTTGCGTGTATTCGCTGCGGCCCTCGACACGGTTATGCGTCCACGTGAGCGGATCCTGGTGGTCGTGCGCGATGTGCTGGTAGAACTGCGTGTACTGCTCGTCGGTGACGTCGCTCTTCGAACGCGTCCACAGCGCGCTCGCCTGGTTGACGGTCTCGTCCTCGTCCTTCAGGACCATCTCGCCCTTTTCCTGATCCCATTCTTCCTTCTGCATCAGGATCGGCAGCGCGATGTGGTCGGAATACTTCTGGATGATCGACTTCAGGCGGTGCGACGACAGCAGCTCGTCCTCGCCTTCGCGCAGGTGCAGCGTGATCGTCGTGCCGCGCTGCGCGCGCTCGATCGCGTCGATCGTGAAATCGCCCTCGCCCGCGCTTTCCCAGCGCACGGCTTCGCTCGCCGGCAGGCCGGCGCGACGCGTCTCGACGGTGATCTTGTCGGCGACGATGAAGCCCGAGTAGAAACCGACGCCAAACTGGCCGATCAGCGCCGCATCCTTCTGCTGGTCGCCCGACAGCTTCGTGAAGAATTCCTTGGTGCCCGAACGCGCGATCGTGCCGAGGTTCGCGATCGCCTCGTCGCGGCTCATGCCGATGCCGTTGTCGTCGATCGTGATCGTGCGCGCGGCCTTGTCGTAGCCAATGCGGATGCGCAGGTTCGGATCGTTCTCGTACAGCGCGTTGTCCGCGAGCCCTTCGAAACGCAGCTTGTCAGCCGCGTCGGACGCGTTCGACACCAGTTCGCGCAGGAAGATTTCCTTGTTGCTGTAGAGCGAATGGATCATCAGATGGAGGAGTTGCTTGACCTCTGCCTGAAAGCTCATCGTTTCGTGTGCCATGGATGCTGTTTCCTCTTGCTTGAACTTGAATGATGTGGCGCAGGCGACCGGCGCGCGATGCCGGCCGACCCGTGAAAGAACGACCGCCTGCACGGGCGGTTTGCGCGCCTATCTGGGGACGGCGTGCGCAATTTCAAGTGACGGCGGCCCGCGCCGCGTCACGATGCGCGCCGCACGGCCGAGTCGACATAGCGCGCGAGAAACCCCGGCAGCGCCGGATCGCCGCAGTTCGCGACGTTGAAGCGCGTCCACGTCGACGGCGACTGCTGCGGCGAGAACAGGCTGCCCGGCGTCAGCAGGAAGCCCTCCTCGTGCGCGGCAGCCGCGAGCGCGTCCGAGTCGACACCGGTGTCGGCCCACAGGAACATCCCCGCCGCCGGCATCGTGAACGGCTTCAGCCCGGTGCGCTCGAGCATCCGCGCGGTCTTGTCGCGCACGCCGTCGAGCCGCGCACGCAGCCGTTCGACGTGGCGCCGGTAATGCCCTTCGGTCAGGATCTTGTACAGCACGCGCTCGTTGAGCTCGGGCGTCGTCATCCCGACCAGCATCTTCTGGTCGGTGATCGCCTTCGCGATTTCCGGCGCGCATGCGACGTAGCCGACCCGCAGGTTCGCCGCGAGCGTCTTCGAATAGCTGCCGAGGTAGATCACGCGCTTCAGCTGGTCGAGGCTCGCGAGGCGCGTGGCCGGATAGCTCGGCGGACACAGGTCGCCGTACACGTCGTCCTCGACGACGAGGAAGTCGTACGCCTCCGCGAGCTTCAGGATCCGGAACGCCTGCGCGGCCGACAGCGACGTGCCGGTCGGGTTCTGCAGCACCGAATTGATCACCAGCATCTTCGGCCGCCACATCTGCACGAGCGTCTCGAGCGCGTCGAGATCGGGGCCGTCGGGCGTGTACGGCATCCCGACAAGCTGCGCGCCCTGCGACGCGAAGCGGCCGAACATCTGGAACCAGGCCGGATCGCCGACGATCACCGCATCGCCGGGCTGCACGTAGATCCGCGAAATCAGGTCGATCGCCTGCGTGATGCCGGACACCATCACCAACTGGTCGGGCGTCACGCCGATCTCGACTTCTGCGAGCCGCGTCTGCAATTGCTGGCGCAGCGGCAGGAAACCCTGCGGCGTACCGAAGCCGAGCATCTGCGCGCCGGCCTGGCGCCCGAGCGCGCGCAGCGCGCCGGTGATCAGTTCGCCGTCGAGCCAGCGCCCCGGCAGGTAGCCGAGACCCGGCCCCTTTTCCGGGCTGGCGGTGTGCAGCATGTTGCGCAGCAGCCAGACGACGTCGATCGTGTTGTGCACCGGCGCGGCCTCGGCCACGCGCGCGACGCCGTCGACCGGCTGCGGGCCGGCGGCCGTGCGTTCGCGCACGTAGAAGCCCGAACCGCGCCGCGAATCGAGGTAGCCCTGCGCGACGAGGCGCTCGTAGGCTTCGACGACGGTAAAGCGCGACACGCTCTTGTCGAGCGCGAGCTTGCGGATCGACGGCATCCGCATGCCGGGCCGGAACACGCGTTCGTCGATGCGCCGTCGCGCCCACTGGACCAATTGGTCGACGAGCGTGAGCGTGGCCGTATCGTGCGGTGCGGGAATCTGGGCGAGTGGGACGGTGGACATGGGCGGCAGCTCCAACTGTACCGAAGGCTATCGCACCGATTGTACCGTTACTGTGCCGGTAGCGACGATTACAGTTGACCGGAATGGCGACCATGCGGCCGCCGTTCCGGCCCGCCGCACCTGACGCCGCGCCCACCGGCCTGCATCGCGGCCGGTACGCCGGCCGGTCCGGCCACCGCCCCGCGCATCGCCTGCCCACCATGACACTTTCGCTTCCCGACCGACGTTCATGCCAGCCCGTTCCCTGACACTCGACCATCTCGTGATCGCCGCGCGCACGCTCGACGAAGGCGTCCGCCACGTCGCCGGCGCGCTCGGCATCGAACCGGCCGGCGGCGGCCGTCACCCGCTGATGCGGACCCACAATGCACTGTTCGGCGCGTGGGGCGGGCTCTATCTCGAGGTGATCGCGATCGACCCCGACGCACCGGCGCCGAGCAACGGTGCCGAGCCGCCGCGCGCGCGACTGTTCGGGCTCGACGATCCGACCATGCATGCACGGCTCGCGCAAGGCCCGTTTCTCGCGCACTGGGTCGCGCGCGTCGACCGTCCGCGCCAGCTCGCACTGTGGCAGAGCCAGTACCCGGCGCGCATCCCGCCGGTCGTCGCGATGCGGCGCGGCGATCTGGGCTGGGGCCTCACGGTCCCCGACGACGGCACGTTTCCCGCATGGCAAGGCGCGGGCGACGGCCTCCTGCCGTCGCTGATCCAATGGGACAGCGCACGCCATCCGGCCGAATCGCTGCCGGGCGACGGCGTCGCGCTGAAGGCGCTCAAGGGCACCCACCCGCGTGCAGACGCGCTCCGCGAGCAGCTCGACTGGCTCGGCGCCGCCCACCTGCTCGACCTCGAAGCCGCCGACGGCCCGCCCGCGCTGGTCGCCGAATTCGACACGCCGCAGGGCACGCGCACGCTGCGCTGAACACCCCTCCAATTACAACGACCCCGCAATACGGAGACACCCCTGACATGAATTCGCGCGAAACCCGGGGCATGCTGCTCGGCCTGATCGGCGTGATGATTTTCAGCCTGACGCTGCCGATGACGCGCATCGTCGTGTCCGAACTCCATCCGCTGCTCAACGGGCTCGGCCGCGCGCTCGCCGCTGCCGTGCCGGCCGGCCTGCTGCTGTGGTGGCGCCGCGAGCCGCTGCCGACCCGCGCGCAACTGAAAAGCCTCGCGATCACGTCGGCCGGCGTGATCATCGCGTACCCGGTGTTCTCCGCATGGGCGATGAAATCGGTACCGGCTTCGCACGGCGCGGTGGTCAACGGCCTCCAGCCGCTGTTCGTCGCGCTGTACGCGGCATGGCTGTCGCACGAGCGGCCGTCGAGGGCGTTCTGGGCCAGCGCGGTGGCCGGCAGCGCGCTCGTGATCGCGTTCGCGCTGCGCGACGGCGGCGGCACCGTGCAGGCCGGCGACGCGCTGATGCTCGTCGCGGTCGGCATCGGCGCGCTCGGCTATGCGGAAGGCGCGCGCCTCGCCCGCCAGATCGGCGGCTGGCAGGTGATCTGCTGGGCGCTCGTCGTGTCCGCGCCGTTCCTCGTGCTGCCGGTCGGCTGGCTCGCGTGGATGCAGCATGCCGCGCATCCGGGCCCGCTCGGGCTGCGCACGTGGCTCGCCTTCGGCTACGTGACCCTCTTTTCGCAATTCATCGGCTTTTTCGCGTGGTATGCGGGGCTCGCGATGGGCGGCATCGCGCGCGTCGGCCAGGTGCAATTGCTGCAGATTTTCTTCACGATCGCCTTTTCCGCGCTGCTGTTCGGCGAAACGGTCACGTCGTCGACGTGGCTGTTCGCAGCCGCGGTGATCGCCACCGTGGTGCTTGGGCGCCGCTCGGCAGTCGCCACCGCCGCGCAACCGGCTCGCGCCGGCTGAATAGCTGCGCCATAATGGACGTTTTGCCTGATCGGTTTGCCCACCCGGCCGCGAAGGCTCGATCGCGCTCGTGCCTGCCCACCCGGCGGCGTCGAAGCGATTTGCCCGAACGACCTTTCTTGACTGACCACGATATCCGAACGAGGAGACTATGAATCCGAGCGACCTGCATCCGCCGCACTGGCAGCTTTCCGAACGCGCCCGCAAGCTGACGAGCTCTGCGATCCGCGAGATCCTGAAGGTCACGGAACGCCCCGAGGTCATCTCGTTCGCCGGCGGCCTGCCCGCCCCCGCGACGTTCCCGGCCGAACGCATGCGCGCCGCCGCCGATCGCGTGCTGCGCGACGCGCCGGCCGCCGCGCTCCAGTACAGCGCGACCGAAGGCTACCTGCCGCTGCGCGAATGGATCGCCGAGCGCTACAGCGTGCGCGTGTCGCAGGTGCTGATCACGACCGGCTCGCAACAGGCGCTCGACCTGCTCGGCAAGGCGCTCGTCGATCCGGGCAGCCCGATCCTCGTCGAAACCCCGACCTACCTCGGCGCGCTGCAGTCGTTCTCGCTGTACGAGCCGCGCTACGTGCAGGTGCCGACCGACGAGCAGGGCCTGCTGCCGGAAGGCCTCACCCCCGAACTCACGCAAGGCGCGCGCCTGCTGTACGCGCAGCCGAACTTCCAGAACCCGACCGGCCGCCGCCTGCCCGTCGAGCGCCGCCGCGCGCTCGCCGCGTTCGCGCAGTCGAGCCCGTTCCCGGTGCTGGAAGACGATCCGTACGGCGCGCTGAACTACCGCGGCGAGCCGCTGCCGACGATGCTGTCGATGGCGCCCGATCACGTCGTGCACCTCGGCACGTTCTCGAAGGTGCTCGCGCCGGGCCTGCGGATCGGCTACATCATTGCCCCCGAGGAACTCCACTTCAAGCTCGTGCAGGCCAAGCAGGCCACCGACCTGCACACGCCGACGCTCACGCAGCGCATCGCGCACGAAGTGATCAAGGACGGCTTCCTCGACGAGCACATCCCGACGATCCGCGAGCTGTACAGCGCGCAGTGCGACGCGATGCTCGGCGCGCTCGAGCGCCACATGCCGGAAGGCGTCACGTGGAACCGCCCGGAAGGCGGGATGTTCATCTGGGTGAACCTGCCCGCGCAGATCGACAGCATGAAGCTGCTCGCCGCGGCCGTCGACAACCACGTCGCCTTCGTGCCGGGCGCGCCGTTCTTCGCGGACAATGCGCAGCAGAACACGCTGCGCCTGTCCTTCGTGACGGTGCCGCCCGAGAAGATCGAGGAAGGCGTCGCGCGCCTCGGCAAGCTGCTGCGCGAGCGCCTCTGATCGCCCCCTTTTTCCTGTCACGACTCTCTACGAGGAATCGAATACATGGCTAACGTCTACGACAAACTGAAGTCGCTCGGCATCGAGCTCCCGACCGCCGGCGCACCGGCAGCCGCCTACGTGATGAGCGCGCAAAGCGGCAATACGGTCTACCTGTCGGGCCACATCGCGAAGAAGGACGGCAAGGTCTGGGCCGGCAAGCTCGGCGCGGATCTGCAGACGGAAGACGGCAAGGCCGCCGCCCGCGCGATCGCGATCGACCTGCTCGCGACGCTGCACGCGCATACCGGCGACCTGAACAAGGTCACGCGCATCGTCAAGCTGATGAGCCTCGTCAACTCAACGCTTGACTTCACCGAACAGCACGTCGTGACGAACGGCGCGTCGGAACTGATCGCGGAAGTGTTCGGCGACGCGGGCAAGCATGCGCGTTCGGCATTCGGCGTCGCGCAGATCCCGCTCGGCGCGTGCGTCGAGATCGAGCTGATCGCCGAAGTGGCGTAACGGGCGCGCCGCGATGTCCGGTCGTCTCGTCCGCTTCAAGCAGATCGACGTGTTCACGTCGGTGCCGTTCAAGGGCAACGCGCTCGCCGTGGTGTTCGACGCCGATTCGCTCGGCGACGACGACATGCTCGCGATCGCCCGCTGGACGAACCTGTCGGAAACGACATTCGTCTGCACGCCGACCGATCCGGAAGCCGACTACCGCGTCCGGATCTTCACGACGGAGGGCGAACTGCCGTTCGCCGGCCACCCGACGCTCGGCACCGCCCATGCGTTCCTGGAAAGCGGCGCGCAGCCGCGCACGCCGGGCCGGCTGATCCAGCAGTGCGGGGTTGGCTTGGTCGCGCTGCGCGAGCAGGCCGACGGCTGGGCCTTCGCCGCGCCGCCGGCACGCGTCACGCCGCTCGACCGTTCGGACTACGCGGCGCTGGCTGCCGCGCTGCGCAGCGACGCGTTCGACCTGGAGGCCGAGCCGTGCGCGGTCGACAACGGCGCGCCGTGGCTGGTCGTGCGGCTGCAGTCGGCCGACGCGTGCGTCGGCCTGTCGCCCGATCCGGCCGCGCTGGCAGCGCTCACGCACCGCTACCGTACGGACGGCCTCGCGGTCTACGCGCCGCACGCCGAAGGCGGCCCCGCGACGTTCGAAATCCGCTGCCTGATGACGGGCGGGAACTTCGGCTTCGGCGAGGATCCGGTCACGGGCAGCGCAAACGCGGCGCTGGCCGGGCTGCTGACGCGGCAGGAACGCCGCCCCGGCCAGTCGTATACGGCCCGCCAGGGCACGGCGATCGGCCGCGACGGCCGCATCTTCGTCAGCTATGCCGAAGACGGCACCCCATGGATCGGCGGCCATGCCGTCACGGTCGTCGACGGCACCTTCCTGTCACCCGCCTGACATTTCGCGATGTGCGATGGCGCCGGCCCGTCCGGCGCCCCCCCCCGACGATTCGCCCAGCTATCGCAAAAACGTTCCAGCCAGTAATATCGGGCCTAATCCGTTGTTTCGGAGGTCTGTCCATGGTTGCGTGTCCCGCGAACGAACAGACGCCGGGACAACCCCAACCATAGCCGGCCATCCACACGGATGGCACACGCGAGCAGGACGCCACCCTCTTCGATGAGCTCCGCCCGGTCCAACCACACGCCGCCGACCCGGCCGCTACGCGCGCCGCGCAAATCGCGCCGGCGCGCGCTATTTGCGATCCCGCTGCTCGGGATGCTGGCGCTCGCGCTGCTGTGGGCCGTGATCATCGCGCGCCTGTCCGTGGAAAAGGACAGCGCGTACAAGGAAGCAGCGGCTTCCGCGGCGATCCTGTCCTCCGCGCTCGAGCAGCATACGGTCAAGGCGATCCACCAGGTCGACCAGATCACCCGCTTCGTCAAGTTCGAATTCGAGAAGTCGCCCGCACGCTTCAACCTCGCGAGCACCGTCGAGAAAGGTGTCGTGCCGAGCGACACGCTGATCCAGGTGTCGCTCGTCAACGCGAAGGGCATCCTGTTCGCGAACACGGCCGAGCTTCATCCGCAGCCGATCAACCTGTCCGATCGCGAGCACTTCAAGATCCACCTCGCGCACAACGACGACCGCCTGTTCATCAGCAAGCCCGTCCTCGGCCGCGTGTCGAGCCACTGGACACTGCAGATGACGCGGCGCCTGAACAACCCGGACGGCAGCTTCGCGGGCATCGTCGTCGTGTCGGAAGACCCGAGCTATTTCACGAACGACTTCTACAACAACGCGGCGATCGGCAAGGAGGGCGTGATCGCGGTCGTGTCCGATACGGGCGGCGTGCTTGCGCGGCGCACGGGCTCGGTCAGCAACGCGCCCGGCGCGTTTTCGGCGTCGGGCGTCTACCCGATCGCCGAGCGCGTGACGGGCACGATCATCGACCCGATCGACGGCGTGACGCGCATCGTGTCGTACCGCCACCTCGACGGCTACCCGCTCGCGGTGATGGTCGGGCTGTCGCAAACCGAGGAATTCGCGGACTACTACCACACGCGCAACGTCTACCTGCTGATGACGAGCTTCATCACGCTCGCGATGCTCGCGTTCTTCGGCGTTGCGACGGGCCTGATCGGCAAGCTGCTCGGCCGTGAGCGGGAAATGACGCAGCTCGCCGAATACGACCTGCTCACCGGCCTCGCTAACCGCTATGCGACGCTGCGCGGGCTGCGCAACGACGTGTCGGTGCCGACGAGCCTGTCGCGGCTCGGGCTGCTGTTCATCGATCTGGACAACTTCAAGACCGTCAACGACACGCTCGGCCACAACGCCGGCGACATCGTGCTGCAGATGACCGCATCGCGCCTGTCCGATGCGGTGGGCGACGAAGGCTCGCTCGCGCGCATCGGCGGCGACGAGTTCGTCGTGGTGATGAAGGGCGACGACGTCGAGCGGCGCGCGGTGCGGCTCGCGGAAGCGATCATCCGGATGTTCGGCGAACCGTTCGACGTGCGCGGCAGCTCGTTCGTGCTGCATGCCAGCATCGGCATCGCGCTGCACTCCGTCGCGAACGAAAGCGAGATCGACCTGCTGAAGAAGGCCGATCTCGCGATGTACAGCGCGAAAGATGCCGGCAAGAACTGCTACCAGTTCTATGCGCCGCACCTGTCGCACCGTGCCGATCACCTGATGCGCTGGGAACAGCAATTGCGCGTCGCGCTCGCCGAGGGGCAGCTGTTCCTCGCGTACCAGCCGAAGATCGACCTCACGCACCGCCATATCACCGGCTTCGAGGCGCTCGCGCGCTGGGACCACCCCGAGCACGGGATCATCTCCGCGAACGAATTCATTTCGATCGCCGAATCGACCGGCCTGATCGTGCCGATCGGCGACTTCGTGATCCGTACCGCGTGCGAGCAGATCGCGCGCTGGCGCGACGAGGGCCACGACACGCTGACGCTCGCAGTCAACATCTCGCCGGTGCAGTTCTGGCGCGGCGACCTGATCGAGACAATCTCGCGCACGCTGCAGGAAACCGGCATCGACGCGAACCGGCTCGAGATCGAGATCACCGAAACCGCGATGATGGAGTATCCGGAACTCGTGTCCGAGAAGATCGTCGCGCTGAAGAAGCTCGGCATCCGGATCGCACTCGACGATTTCGGCACCGGCTATTCGTCGCTGTCGTACCTGCACCGCTTCTCCGTCGATACGCTGAAGGTCGACCGCTCGTTCGTGCAGGCGATCCCGAACGATCGCAGCGTGTGCGTGATGGTGTCGTCGATCGTGCATCTCGCGCGCTCGCTCGGCCTGACCGTCGTCGTCGAAGGCACGGAAACCGAGGAGCAGATCACGTGGCTGTCCGCGCTCGGCGAGATCGAGGCGCAGGGCTTCCTGTTCTCGCGACCGGTGCCGGCCGACGCGATTCCCCCGCTGATCGCGCGCTTCGGCGTGCGCGGCGACCCGCCGAAACTGATCGCGCACCGCGCGACGGGCAGCACGGGCGTGTGAGCGCACCGAGGCCGTGGCGCACGTTGCGTGCGCCGTCATTGTTTCGTTTTCCGATCTGATTGTTTAGTTCATCAACTAGCGTTTTTGCGCATGGCAGTGTCATAGGGTGCGGCGGACAATCAGGAGGGGCGACGTGTCGGCGGGCCGTCGGCATGGCCATACGCGAGAGATCGGGCCCCGTGCCCGCACCACCAACATGACCACCGTTGAAATCGAAGCGACCGCTGATGTCGAACAGGCACAGGCTTCCCTGTGGGACCTGTTCAAGGTCGTCGCCAGCATTTCGGCGGTCTCGTGGGGCGGGCTTTCCATGATGGCGCAGCTCGAACGCCACTACGTGGAACGGCTGCAACGCATCGAGCCCCACGTCTTCGGCGATCTCGTCGCGCTTGCCTGGCTCGTGCCGGGCCCCGTCGGCTGCAACGTGGCGGTACAGGTCGGCCAGATCCTGCACGGCCGCATCGGCGCATGGGTCGCCGGCATCGCAAGCGTGCTGCCGTTCTCCATCCTGATGACGCTGTTCGCAATCTTCTATCGCACGCCGCTCGTGCGCTCGCTGGCCGCGCCGATGCTGATCAATCACTTCGGGATGGTGCTCGCCGCGCTGATCGGCGTCACGTGGGTGAAGCAGGTGCGCTCGCTCGCGCGCACGCGGCGCGAACAGCTGATCGCCGCGCTGTCGACGATTCTGCTCGGTTTCGCGCATAATCCGGCCGCCTTCGTCGGGATTCTTTTCGCCGCATTCGCAGCAGGCTGGCTGACGGGGCCGCCGCAACGCGACGCGATCGATGTCACGCTGTCGACCCGCGACCGCAACCTCCTCGTGCTGCTCGGCGTGCTCGTCACGCTGTTCGCGGTGCCGCTGCCCGGCGATTACCAGGCGACGCTGCTGTGGCCGCGCCTCGCCGGCGCCGGCATGACACTGTTCGGCGGCGGCTTTTCCGCGCTGCCCGTGCTCAAGACGCTGTTCGTCACGCCCGCAACGGGCATCTCCGATCACGACTTCACGCTTGCGTTCGCGCTGTCGCCCGTCGCGCCGGGGCCGCTGCTGAACGTCGTGCCGTTTCTCGGCTACCTGACCGACGGCTGGGTCGGCGCGCTGCTCGCGACGGCCGCGCTGTTCATTCCGTCGGGGTGCCTCGTCGTGTTTGCGCAGAATCACCTGTCCCGTCTCAAGCGCCATTCGCGCTTCGAGCACGGGATGCGCCTGCTGCGCGCGGCGACCACGGGTTTTCTCGTCGTCGCCGTCGTGAGGATCCTGCACCGCGAGCCGGCCGACCCCGTTTACTGGCTGACGGGCATCTTCGCGACGCTGTGTTTCGCGCGCTTCAAGGTGCCCGTCTATGCCGTGTACGGCACGGTCGCGGTTGCGTGCGGCGTGTGGCTGTGGGCCGCCGCACACTGACCGAAGACGGCCGCCGCCTCGCCGGGCTCTGCCGGCATTCGCCCGTCTCGCCTGCCCTCAACCTGCCTGCACCGCGACCCGGCGTGCCATCCAGCGGGCGCGCAGCGCGTCGTATGCGAGGTTGAAGCAGAACGTGTAAGGCAGGAAGAACAGCACGATGCCGAGGTCGAGCAGCAACGCCTCGACAAGGCTCACGTTCAGCCACCACGCGGCAACCGGCACCACCATCGCAACGAGGCCGAGCTCGAACGTGACCGCATGCGCGATCCGCATGCCGAGCGTGCGCGACAACCCCGCGCGCCGCTCGATGCGGTCGAACAGCGTGTTGAACGCCATGTTCCACGCCATCGCGATCAGCGACACCATCACCGTCAGCACGCCGACGTGCGACACCGGCATGTCGAGCAGCCACGCGCCGATCGGCGCGCACAGCGCAATCGCGACCAGCTCGAACGTCAATGCATGCAGCAGCCGTTCCGTCACCGTTTTGTTGACCTGTTTCATGATTCCCTCCGATTCATCTACTTCGTTCATCGCAGCCATTTTGATCGGCAAAACCGTATGAATCCAGTTTGATATCATCGGTTTTGCCGATATAACACCACCAGGAGCGCCGTATGCGCCACGCCCCCGAAGCCCTGCTCGCATTCGCCGAAGCCGCGCTGCTCGGCTCGTTCACGGCCGCCGCGCGCAAGCTCGGCAAGCGCCAGTCGACCGTGTCGGAGGCGATCGCGAACCTCGAGATCGATCTCGGCGTGCAGTTGTTCGACCGCTCGACGCGCGCGCCGACGCTGACCGACGCCGGGCGCGCACTGCTGCCGCAGGTGCAGCGCGCGCTCGAGGCCGGCGCGGCGATCGACCGCACGGCCGCTAGGCTCGCGCGTGGCGAGGAAGCGCGGCTGACACTCGTCGTGTCCGATACCTACCAGTCGAAGCGCTACGAGGAAACGCTGATGGCGCTCGAACGACGCTTTCCGGCGCTCGAGCTCGAATGCCAGATCGCCGAGCACGAGGACGTGCTCGACCTGATCCAGCAGGGGCGCGCACAGCTCGGGCTGATGGCCGCGCGCGCGGCCTACCCGGCCGATATCGGCGCGGCGACGATCGCGGAGGAATCGGAGATCGGGCTGTTCGTCGGCCGCACGCACGCGCTCTCCGAATACGGCGACGCCGACGTGCCGCACGCCGCGCTGCGCGACGTGCGCGAACTGCGCCTCAATACCTATGTGAAAACGGAAGGCCGCAGCGCCGACGACCGGATCGTCGTCGGTACGCAGCACTGGCTGGCGCCGAGCTACCTGATGCTGCTGGAGATGGCCGTGCTGGGGTTCGGCTGGGCCGAACTGCCGCGCTGGATGGTCGACCACTTTGCGCGCGATCGGCTGTGCGAACTGCGCGCGCGCGGCTGGCCGCGCCGCGTGCGGGTCGATGCGGTCTGGTCGCGCAACCGGCCGCTCGGCCCGGTCGGCTCATGGCTGCTCGATGCGATGCTGGCCGCTTAACGAAGCAGGCCGATGCGCCGGCGGCTGCGCGCCGGCCGGCGCCGACAGCCGACAGGTCAGAAACCGCGCGACAACACCGCCGCGCCGATCGTGACGACGCCGAGCACGAGGTTCACGAGGACGAGCAGGCGCACCGTATTCACCGCGCGTGCGCCGTCCGGCCACTTCTGCGCCTGCACCGCACGGCGGATACGCGGGAACAGCGCGAACCGGATATGCCCGAAGATCAGCATCATCACGACGCCGAGCCCGGCCATCGCGTGCAGCGACCACGTCGCGTGCGCGCCGCCGAATTCCACGAGCAGGAAGCCGCCGGACAGCAGGATCACGATCACGGAACCCGATACCCAGTTGAAGAAGCGGCCGAACACGCCCTCGATCAGCGGCAACCGAAGCTGCGGCGACAGGTCGGACAGCGCCGGACGCAGGCAGAAGTTGGCAAAGACCATCCCGCCCACCCACACGGCGACGGCCAGCAGATGAAGAAACAGCGCGACGGAGACAGCATGGGACATGACGGCAATCCTGTGAGGAGTGGGGTGCGGCGAACGGCCGCGTCGCACGCGGCATCGAGCGACGTTCGACCGGATTGTCGCTGCGCGGTTCAGACCCCAGGCGCGATTTCACACTATTTTGCAAGTTCCGCGTGACAGCGCCACGCTTGCTTACCCGAATCCCCACGCCAAAAGAAAAGGCCGCACGTCCGCCGAAGCGGAGGTGCGGCCTTCGATCGCGGCCGAACCGGACGATCGAACGCGCGTCGCGTCAGCCGAGCAGCGGACGTAGCTCGTTGACGACCTTGAGCTTCGTCTCCGGCGCGCGGCCCTTGCGAGCGCGCTTGCCAACGTGCGGCGCAAGCCCCGCATACGACAGCATCTCGTCCTGCGCCTTGCCGCCGCGGCCGGTGCCGATCAGCACCACGCCCGCCGGATCGATCGCGAGCGCCTGGACGAGCGTTTCCTTGTCGTCGAGCGCCATCAGGATCACGCCGCGGCCGCCACCCGACAGCGTCTTCATCTCGTCCATCCCGAACACGAGCAGGCGGCCGCCGCTCGACAGGCACGCGACCTGCGTCGCGTTCGGCAGCACGGGCATCGGCGCGAGCGGCACCGCGCCTGCATCGATCGTCATGAACGCCTTGCCGGCCTTCACGCGGCTCACCATGTCGCCGACCTTCGCGAGGAAGCCGAAGCCGTTGCTCGACGCGAGCAGCAGTTGCTGGTCGGCCGGCGCCGCGTAGTAGTGCATCAGGTGCGAGCCCGATTCGAGCTCGATCAGCGACGTGACCGGCACGCCGTCGCCGCGCCCGCCCGGCAGCACCGACACGTCGACCGAGTACACGCGGCCGCTGCTGCCCCATGCGATCAGGCGATCCGGCGTGCGGCACTGGAACGCCGCGTACAGGTGGTCGCCGGCCTTGAACGTGAAGCCGGCCGGATCGAGCCCGTGCCCCTTCAGCGCGCGCACCCAGCCCTTCTGCGACACGACGACCGTCACCGGCTCGTCGACGACCTTCGCCTCGAACGTCGCGCGCTTTTCCTGCTGGATCAGCGTGCGGCGATCGTCGCCGTACTGCTTCGCGTCGGCCTCGATCTCCTTGATCATCAGCCGCTTCATCGCGCTTTCGTTCGCGAGCAGTTCCTCGAGCTTCGCCTTCTCGTCGCGCAGCGCGTCGAGTTCCTTCTCGATCTTGATCTTCTCGAGCCGCGCGAGCTGGCGCAGGCGGATTTCAAGGATGTCCTCGGCCTGCCGGTCGGAGAGCCCGAACGCGCTCATCAGCGCGGCCTTCGGCTCGTCCGACTCGCGAATGATGCGGATCACCTCGTCGATGTTCAGGAAGACGATCATCCGCCCTTCGAGGATATGGATACGGTCGTCGACCTTAGCGAGACGATGGCGGCACCGACGCGTCATCGTCAGCTGGCGGAACTTCACCCATTCGTCGAGGATCGTCAGCAGGCCCTTCTGGCCCGGCCGGCCGTCGGCGCCGATCATCACGAGGTTCAGCGTCGCGTTCGATTCGAGGCTCGTGTATGCGAGCAGCGTGTTCACGAATTCCGTCTGGTCGATCGTGCGCGACTTCGGCTCGAACACGAGCCGCACCGCCGCTTCCTTGCCCGACTCGTCGCGCACCGCGTCGAGCAGGTCGAGCATCGCCTTCTTCGTGTTCAGTTGCTCGGGCGTCAGCGTCTTCTTGCCGAGCTTGAGCTTCGGGTTCGTCAGTTCCTCGATTTCCTCGAGCACCTTCTGGCCCGACGTGCTCGGCGGCAGCTCGGTGACGACGAGCTGCCACTGGCCGCGCGCGAGATCCTCGATCTTCCATTTCGCGCGCACCTTCAGGCTGCCGCGGCCGGTTTCATAGGCCGCCGCGATTTCGGTGTCGCTCGAGATGATCTGGCCGCCGCCCGGAAAATCCGGGCCGGGGATCAGGTTCATCAGCTCCGCGTGCGTGAGCTTCGGATTGCGGATCAGCGCGACCGCCGCCGCCGCGACTTCGCGCAGGTTGTGCGACGGGATTTCGGTGGCGAGACCGACCGCGATGCCCGACGCGCCGTTCAGCAGCACGAACGGCATGCGGCTCGGCAGCGTCTTCGGTTCCTCGAACGAGCCGTCGTAGTTCGGCATGAAGTCGACCGTGCCCTGGTCGATCTCGTCGAGCAGCAGCTTCGCGATCGGCGTGAGGCGCGCTTCCGTGTAACGCATGGCCGCCGCGCCGTCGCCGTCGCGCGAGCCGAAGTTGCCCTGCCCGTCGATCAGCGGGTAGCGCAGCGAGAAATCCTGCGCGAGACGCACCAGTGCGTCGTACGCCGACTGGTCGCCGTGCGGATGGTATTTACCGAGCACGTCGCCCACGACGCGCGCCGACTTCACCGGCTTCGCGTCCGGGCCGAGGCCCATTTCGTTCATCGCGTAGAGGATCCGGCGCTGCACCGGCTTCTGGCCGTCGCAGACGTCGGGCAGCGCGCGGCTCTTCACGACGCTGACCGCGTAGCTGAGATACGCCTGCTCCGCGTAGTTGCCGAGCGTCAGCGCTTCGGCATCCGGTGCGTCGGACGCGGCGAAGAGATCGGAAGTATTGTCGTCCATCTGAATTCCGTATTCGTAAGTGGCGTGGGGCCGGGCCGGGCGTCAGGCCCGGCCGCGCAGGTGCTCGGCTTAGATGTCCGCTTCGACGTCGTTGCCCTTTTCCTCGAGCCAGCCGCGCCGTGCAGCTGCCTCGCCCTTGCCCATCAGCATCGTCATGCGCGCGACGGTCGCCTCGTAGTCGAGATCGCCGAGCTTCACCGGCATCAGGCGGCGCGTGTCGGGGTTCATCGTGGTATCCCACAGCTGCTCGGCGCTCATTTCGCCGAGACCCTTGAAGCGGCTGATGCTCCACTGGGTCTCGCGCACACCGTCCTTGCGCAGCTTGTCGAGGATCGCTTCGAGTTCGCCGTCGTCGAGCGCATAGAGCTTCTGCGCGGCCTTCTTGCCGCGCGCGGGCGCGTCGACGCGGAACAGCGGCGGCCGCGCGACGCACACATGGCCGCGCTCGATCAGTTGCGGGAAATGCTTGAAGAACAGCGTGAGCAGCAGCACCTGGATGTGCGAACCGTCGACGTCCGCGTCCGACAGGATGCAGATCTTGCCGTAGCGCAGGTTCGACAGGTCGACGCTTTCATCCGGGCTGTGCGGATCGACGCCGATCGCGACCGAGATGTCGTGCACCTCGTTGTTCGCGAACAGGCGGTCGCGCTCGGTTTCCCACGTGTTCAGCACCTTGCCGCGCAGCGGCAGGATCGCCTGGTATTCCTTGTCGCGCCCCATCTTCGCGGAGCCGCCTGCCGAGTCGCCCTCGACGAGGAACAGTTCGTTGCGCGTAATATCCTCGGTCTCGCAATCGGTCAGCTTGCCGGGCAGCACCGCGACGCCCGAACTCTTGCGCTTCTCGACCTTCTGGCCCGCGCGCGTGCGCGCCTGCGCCTGCTTGATCACGAGTTCGGCGAGCTTCTTGCCGTGCTCGACGTGCTGGTTCAGCCACAGCTCCAGCGCCGGGCGCGAGAACGACGACACGAGCTTCACCGCGTCGCGGCTGTTCAGGCGTTCCTTGATCTGCCCCTGGAACTGCGGATCGAGCACCTTCGCGGACAGCACGAACGACACGCGCGCGAACACGTCTTCCGCGAGCAGCTTCACGCCCTTCGGCTGCAGGTTGTGCAGTTCGACGAAGCTTTTCACCGCCTGGTAGAGACCGTCGCGCAGGCCGGATTCGTGCGTGCCGCCCGCCGGTGTCGGGATCAGGTTCACGTACGACTCGCGCACGAGCGAGCCTTCCTCGCTCCATGCGACGACCCACGACGCGCCCTCGCCTTCGGCGAAGGTGTCGTCGCCCGAACGCGAATCGGCAAAGCGTTCGCCTTCGAACAGCGGAATCAGCAGCTCGCTGCCGTTCATTTCGTCGAGCAGGTAGCCGCGCAGGCCGTCTTCATATTTCCACGTCTGGCGCTCGCCCGTCTTCTCGTTGACGAGCACGACCTCGACGCCCGGCAGCAGCACGGCTTTCGAACGCAGCAGGCGCTGCAGTTCGCCGAGCGGCAGGTTCGGCGAATCGAAGTACTTCGGATTCGGCCACACCTGCACGCGCGTGCCGGATTTCTTCTCGCCGCGGCCCGCGCCTTGCGTTGCAAGCGGCTTCACGACATCGCCTTCGGCGAAGCCGAGCTCCGCGATCTTGCCGTCGCGCCAGACCGTCACGTCGAGGCGCGTCGCCAGCGCGTTCGTCACCGACACGCCGACGCCGTGCAGGCCGCCCGAGAACGTGTAGGCGCCGCCCGCGGCCTTGTCGAACTTGCCGCCCGCGTGCAGGCGCGTGAATACGATCTCGACGACCGGCACACCCTCTTCCGGGTGCACGCCGAACGGGATGCCGCGGCCGTCGTCCTCGACCGATACCGACTGGTCGGCGTGCAGCGTGACCGTGATCTGCTTGCCGTAGCCGCCGAGCGCCTCGTCGGACGCGTTGTCGATGACTTCCTGGATGATGTGCAGCGGATTCTCGGTACGGGTGTACATGCCGGGACGCTGCTTGACCGGCTCGAGACCCTTGAGCACCTTGATCGATGCTTCGCTATAGGCCGCGCTGGGTTTCTTCGTTGACATAGGCGCTGAATTTCGTCATTCATCGGGACGTTGTCCACACCTCGTGTGGATAACGTCGTGGACAAAACGTTGAGTTCCGTAAAAAAGCGAATCGAAACAACGGTGTGCTTGGACTGCTCCGAAAGCGGGCGCGCGGCGTACGCTGCGCTGCCCGGGACGCGCGGTATTTTACTGGTTCCGCGTGGCACGCCAATCGCGGAATCGCGCGCAGCGGCCGCCGGCCGTGCGACGCGTAGTGCGAATTACGCCGGCTTGCGCTTCGCCTCGAGCGTTTCCCACCGTTCGAGCGCGGCGAGCAATTCGTCGTCGATCGCCGCGAACCGCTCGGTCAGGCGCGTGCCTTCCTGCGGATCCTTCGCGAAAATCGAGCCGTCTTCGAGCTTGGCATTGATCGTCTTCTGCTCCTCTTCGAGCGAGGCGATCTTCTCCGGCAGCGAATCGAGCTCGCGCTGCTCGTTGAACGACAGCTTCACCGTGCGTTGCGCGTTGCGGCCCGCGGCACTTTTCGCCGGCTCTTCCTTGACGGGCGCTGCATCCTTGACCGCGCGCTTCGCGGCTTCCTGCTGCGCAAGCTGATCCGCACGCGCACTCTGGATCTGCCAGTCGGTAAAGCCGCCGACATATTCGCGCCACTTGCCGTCGCCCTCGGCCGCGATCACCGACGTCACGACGTTGTCGAGGAACGCGCGATCGTGGCTGACGAGCAGCACCGTGCCGTCGTAGTCGGCCAGCAGCTCTTCGAGCAGTTCGAGCGTCGGGATGTCGAGGTCGTTGGTCGGTTCGTCGAGCACCAGCACGTTGGCCGGACGCGCGAACAGGCGCGCGAGCAGCAGCCGGTTGCGCTCGCCGCCCGACAGCGACTTCACCGGCGAACGCGCGCGTTCCGGCGCGAACAGGAAATCGCCGAGATAGCTCATCACGTGCTTGCGCACGCCGCCGATCTCGACCCATTCGCTGCCGGGGCTGATGGTATCCGCGAGGCTCTTTTCCTGGTCGAGCTGCGCACGCATCTGGTCGAAATACGCGACCTGCAGGTTCGTGCCGGTGCGCACCGTGCCTTCGTCGGGCTTCAGTTCGCCGAGAATCAGCTTGAGCAGCGTCGTCTTGCCGGCGCCGTTCGGGCCGATGAAGCCGATCTTGTCGCCGCGCATCACCGTCGTCGAGAAGCGATCGACGACCGTGCGGCCACCATAGCGCTTCGTCACGTCGGTCAGCTCCGCGACGATCTTGCCGGACTTCTCGCCCTGCGCGACGTCGAGCTTCACGTTGCCCTGCGCGTTACGGCGCTCCGCCCGCTCGTTGCGCATCTGCACGAGCCGCGCGATACGGCCGACGCTGCGCGTGCGGCGCGCTTCGACGCCCTTGCGGATCCACACCTCTTCCTGCGCGAGCAGCTTGTCGAACTTCTCGTTTTCTACCCGCTCGATTTCGAGCTGCTGTGCCTTGCGCGTCTGGTACGCGGAGAAATTGCCCGGGTACGACAGCAGCCGGCCGCGATCGAGGTCGACGATGCGCGTCGCGACGCGGTCGAGGAATGCGCGATCGTGCGTGATGAACAGCAAGCCCGCGCGCTGCGCGACGAGCAGTTCTTCCAGCCAGCGGATGCCGTCGAAGTCGAGGTGGTTGGTCGGTTCGTCGAGCAGCAGCACATCGGGCTGCAGCACCAGCCCGCGCGCCAGCGCGACGCGCTTCTGCATCCCGCCCGACAGCGCGTCGACGGGCGCGTCGACGTCCGCCAGGCCGATCTGCGCGAGCGTCATCGACACGCGCGTGCGCCAGCTCCACGCGTCGTGCGCATCGAGCGACGACTGCAGCGCGTTCATCCGCGCGAGCAGCGCATCGTGCTCGGCGCCTTCGGGTATATCCGCGAGGCGGTGCGCGATCGAGTCGTATTCCTCGAGCAGTTCGCGCGTGTGTGCGAGCCCCGACGCGACTGCATCGAACACCGTCGCGCCCGGCTCGAATTCAGGCTCCTGCGGCACATAGACGGTCACGAGCTCCTGCTGGCGCGTGACCAGCCCGTCGTCGGGCTTCGCGAGCCCTGCGACGATCTTCAGCAGCGACGACTTGCCCGCGCCGTTGCGGCCGATCAGGCCGACGCGCTCGTCGGCTTCCAGCGAGAAATCCGCGTGATCGAGCAACGCGACGTGGCCGAACGCGAGCTGCGCGCCGGAAATGGAATAGAGCGACATGGGGAGACGGCGAAGAGAGAAATCGGAAGCGCCCATTGTACCGGTCGCGGGCGCCGCCACCGGCATGGCCGGACGGATAAGGCCGGCAAACGGGTTGAGATGCGGGTTGAGATGCGGGTTGGAAGGCGCTTTTGACGGCAGGCAGGCAGCGTTCATCGATGTGCATCGACGCGATGCAATGGCGCATCGGGCGCGCCCGGCTTCCGGTAGCGGACGCCGGGCGCGGGTTCTGAGCGAAGGGGCTTGTGCCGGCCGGATGCCTGCGGCCGGCCGATCGACCATTCCGCGCCGGACGCCTCGGGCGCCCGTACGCGGCACGTGCGATTACTTCACGTTGACCGAGATCGTCGAACTCAGTTCGGGGCCGTACGACCGGTGCGCGCCGTCGCCGAACTGCAGCGTCAGCGTGTGCTGGCCCGGCGGCAGCTTGATTTCGGTTTCGGTTTGCGCCCTGCCGAAGTGCAGCGAACGTTCGCCGGCCGGAATCACGTCGCCCTTCGGAATCGGCCGGCCGTCGATCAGCAGGTGATGATGGCCGGTATTCGGCGTCATGTCGCCGGCGGGCCGGAGCTCCATCCCTTCGAGCCCGAACTTGACGTGCACCGGGTTCGACACCGTCGCGCCCTCGCTCGGCGCTTCGAAATACACGCGCGCCTCGGCCCGCGCCATCGTCGACACGGCCATCGCCGCCACGCACACCGCACCTGCGATCCACTTTTTGTTCAGCATCGCATTCTCCTTATGATTGGACAGCCCGGGAAGCATACACCGCACACACAGCATATGTGTTTCGGTTGCATTGTTCGCGATGCGTACGTTTAAAACGACGTTGCGGCGCTGTTCGGCGAAATTCCGGTACCATTGCGCCTTTCGTCCGCCGGCCAGGCCGCGAACGGCATCACCGAATTTCCATTTTTCCCGAGCGCCACATGAGCGAAGTAACCGAATACCAGAGCTGGGTCTGCCTGATTTGCGGGTGGGTCTACAACGAAGCGGAAGGGCTGCCCGACGAAGGCATCGCGCCCGGCACCCGTTTCGCCGACATTCCCGCCGACTGGCGCTGCCCGCTGTGCGATGTGGGCAAGGAAGATTTCGTCGTCGTCGATTTCTGATTCGCTGATTTCCTGGTTTTCCGATCGCGGCTGATTTCGCGATCGCGCGCGTCGGCGTGCATTCCGCCCCGCCGACGCGCCGTGCGTTTGCTATACTCTGCGCGCTGTCCACACCGCCGTCCGGTTCGCGTTTTTTGCGCGAGCACCCGGACATGGCTCTCCCCGTAGTTCAATGGATAGAACAAGCGCCTCCTAAGCGCTAGATACAGGTTCGATTCCTGTCGGGGGGACCAGTCAAGCATCGAACCATCCCCAAGATTCACAAGAAGCGCCCTGCTCACTACCGTCTGGCGGATCTCTAGCTCACATCGTCATACAAGGTTGCTCAGTGGCAGCCGGAGAAAGTGTTGGATTTTTTTGTATCAGCCGATACCAAAAAAATTCCAACAATTCCTCTCGCTGACGTGCAGGTACGGAACGCGAAGGCCAGCACTGCGCCGTACAAACTCACGGACGGCAACGGAATGTTCTTGCTCGTCCAACCGAATGACGCGAAGTACTGGCGCTTCTCATACCGCTTAGTGGCAAGCAAAGGATGCGCGTCCTCCCATCTCTCATACTCCGCAATAACTGCCCGTACCGCAGGACTATTCCACTGCCAACCCAATTTGCGCGTCGGCGAACAATCTGAACGCACACATAAATCGGGAGCAACGCCTAGTTCCCGTGGATCGTACTTTCCGCTTGCGTCTTTCCGAATCGATCGGCAGATGTCGGTTGCATGCTCCTGGGAGCAAGCCCCCCTTCGGCTACAGTACTCGGCAATTGTGCTGTGTTCGCGGGGAATACCGCATACCACGCGCTTATGGCGGCGAACACCAAACCAACGAGTCCAATAACAACACTGGCCATCAGGGCGTACTTCGCCCAAGTCAAAGACTGCGCGCCAATTGCCACGGACGCAGCGGCCTGATCCAATGATTGCTTCGTCGCCGCGCTGCTTTCTTGAGCGTTTCTTGCCATATCCAACGTTGTATCGCGGATCATGTCGTGTATACCCGTGATGAGAAGCGCAGAATCGTTTGCGCGTTGCTCTAGTCTCTCCAACGCTTGTTCCATCTTTGCTGCGCTTTCAGCGGTAGCCTTGGCAGACGCAACGGCGGGATTGACCATCGGCGGTAGGCTTTGAATTCTTGACGACACATCCGACGTCGCTGCCGATGGAAGCGTGTCTTTCAGTCGGAGCACGTGCTCTCGAACCACCTCGCTCCCCGCAATCGACCCTTGCATCGCCGCGAGCCTGGCGATTGATTCTTGCCTTTGCAGTGCCTCAATAGCTTTGAACGAAGGCGAGCTTGTGACGATGTCCATCCGAAGTTTGTCCGCCAATCGGGTTGCATTCGAGATGGACGCGCGAGTGGCCGCGGAAATGCTCGGGCCCAGAGAATCAAGTATTTTTCGGTAGGATGCGCCGGCAGCCTCAAACTCTCGTTGAAGCGCTTCGATAACACGCCTCTTCGGATCGGGCTCAAGTGCGGCCTCATCCTCGCTAGCCCATTCTTCTGATACAAGAAGCTTACGTGCGAAGTCCGCTAGTTCGACGGTCGTCACTCGGCCAACGAGGGAGTCGGAAACAGGAATCGATTGCCCTTCCTCGCCGTTCGTTCGACCGAGTTCGCGGAGCAGGCAACGCAACTTGGTGTCGTCATCGGAATTGTCGCGCTCAAACTCGACGGCAATTCTTTCCAATGTGTGTACCCGCATCGACGTGACAGTGATTGTGCCTGCATCATGAGTAACGACTTCGAAGACAGGTTTCACATCGACGGCTGCGAGAATTTCCTCGCGCGAAAGCGGCTTATTGGGCTTTTCTTGCCCCGGATTTCTGCTGTTCATCCATTACTCTGCCAAATTTGTGGAGCGAGCCGATTATACGAGCGACTAAGAACTGACCGGCACCGCGTGATCAGAATTGCACGGCGGGCTCAGTTCCAAAGCCAGCCGTTCAGTATCTGCAGTCAATATTGCAACGGCTCGGAAACATGCATTTCGACATGGCAAATCCGAACAATCCCGTCGTCGGCCGTTGCGATTCGGCGTTCGAGTCTCAATCTCTTGCCCGCGTCCGAAACCGTTCCCTTTCGGACAAGGGCGTTAGGCCGTGTCAGAAAAATAAACTTTGCCACATTCGGACATATAGCATGATTCGGACATCCCTTTCGAACACCTCACGGAGAATATGTCCGGAACCTTCGCATATGCCCGGGTCAGCACAATGGACCAGACCGCAACGAACCAGCTCCGGGAAATCGAGGCGGCAGGTTTCGCTGTCGACAAACGCCGTGTGGTAACGGAGAGCATCTCAGGAAGTGTTTGCGCCGAGCAGAGGCCGGGTTTCGCACAGTTGCTCCTCAAGATGGAAGAAGGCGCCGTGTTGATCGTGACCAAGCTCGACCGGCTCGGTCGAAATGCGATGGACGTCCGTTCGACGGTTGAGGCTCTGGCACATCGCGGCATTCGGATTCATTGCCTCGCTCTGGGGGGCGTGGGCCTTACCAGTCCGGCCGGCCGAATGACAATGCAGGTGTTAAACGCAGTCGCCGAGTTTGAACGAGACCTGTTGATTGAGAGAACACAGGCCGGTATCGCGAGGGCCAAAGCGGAGGGAAAAGCGATGGGCCGGCCGTCTGCCCTTACCCAGCAGCAACAAATGGCGGTGCGAAGGCTCTTGGCAGAAGGAGCTACCGTCGCGGGATTGGCAAAACAATACAGCACCAGCCGCCAAACGATCATGCGCGTGCGTGACGTGAGCTGACCATCGCCCGCTCTCAATCACACGCCGGACATTTCGGCGCATTGCGAATTTCTGCAATGCGCCGCCATTTTTTCGAGTCGATTACAAGCCGATCGCTTGAACCTCCCGCGTCAATGCATCGATATCCGACCACACCATAACACCCGGCGGCACCGTATCCTCAACGCGGGCCAAGTAAGCCAATAACGACGTCACGCGATTTCTTGCTGTTTGGTCGTTTCTAACCTTCTCCCACGCAGCATACGGTTTTTCGCCGTCAGCAGCCTCCCCGAATAATCCAACTTCGAAGTTCGGCATCGAAGCAACCAACCTAACATCGCCGCTCGGTGACTTCGATACCACATCTAAAATCTGCTGATTAGCAGCCCATGCCGGATTGGCTCGCTCCCCCTTCTTCGTCGTGATCTTCGGCAAGTCCGCGTCATGAAGCACCGAATATGCCGCCCCGAATTGATTAAGTATTTTGCAAAGTGCGATGATTGTGAATTTTCCTCGCGCCCGGACCACATGAACATCGCGAAAGCGCTCATCCGACCCGGCAATTTCCTTGAACGCCGAATGCTCAGTATCACCCTCGACAACGATCGTTTTGCCACCGAAGAAAAATTCGGCAACGTGCGGGTCGTACACATTCAAGAGTTTAAGCTCCTCCTTCTCGTCCTCACTTAACTCCGATCGCTCTGACCGGTAAATTGTTGTCCCTGATATTTCCCCATTCGCTTCACGCTGAACTCGAACAATCGACGTATTGTCTCTGGAGAGATCGATAAACACAGGTGAATGTGTCGTAACCATTACCTGCCATTTCTTTGACTGAGGCAGTGAATACAGCACCCTACATGCATCCCGGATAGCGCTCGGATGCAAGCACATCTCTGGTTCGTCGATTAAAAGGACATGGGGCCTTTCGCTGGCATCACCCTTCTCCTTCTTCGCTCGCGCATGCTCGGCCAAGATTCGAAGCGCTGTCCAAAGCAGCGTACGCCTTGCACCGCTGCCTTGCCTTTCCAAAGTCGACTGATGACCTCCCGTTGGCCCCATTTTAAGAACTGGCGAAGATTTGAAGAACGATATGACCTTCTCCAAATCCTCTTCGGGCCTAGCATCTAGAGTGATCGAATAATCTGGGAAAACATCAGATATAGATTTACTAAGATCCTCGTTTACATCTTTAATGGCCTCCATCGCATCTTCCGCAACACGCTTTTGCAATTCTGCGACAGAGTCGAGGAGCACTTCATATTGACTCTTCTCGCCTCCGACATCCTGAGTCTTTTTGCTGACGTCCTTTAATTTCTCTTTTATCGCCTCAGAAAGGAGTTGAATTATTTTTCCAGCCTGATCTTCGGGGTTCGCGAACGCCTCGATTCGATGAGGCTCAGGGCGATTAATCTGAGCGATTCCCGCCGCCCCCCACGGCCCATGATCCTTATCCCAATCCCCCAACTCGACGTTGAATCCCCTTTTTTCAGGTTTTCCAACATTCTTCCAGACCCATCGCTCACGCACGTGACGATCACCATTCTCCTTTACGTCAATCCAATGCTTGGCAGGTGGTGTACTGTCTGCGTATAGAACAGTTTCCAGCTCAATATTCGGGAACCCGTTATTCTCTCCATCCTTTGGCAAGCAGGCACCCGGAAAATCCTCAATCGCCAGCTCGTTAGCCTTCCCCGATTCCATAACCACTTCGTACGCTCGGAGTATGGAGCTTTTCCCAGCATTGTTTGGCCCCACAAGAACAACAATATCATCAAGCTCGATCGTTACAGGATTTGGTCCTATCGCCCTAAAATTCGATATCGTTAGCTGATGAAGTCGCGCGCGCGGTGCGACACTCTCTTCTGGTTGCGCATTTTTAGCCACTGCTTTTGCCATTGGTTTCCCCGTTTTAGTGGTTTTCGGCGAGTTGCCGCATCACATCTTATGCCACTTTTCAGTGATGTTTTTGAGTAACCAAGTCCGGAAGAATACCTAGCCGTACGCCCCCCCGCAGGGAGGAAGGGCTGCGCGGAGATATTCTTTGCGCGCAACGATCCAGACGGGATGATAGTTTTCTAACAGCCCTGCGAAAACGTCCTGTAAAGCCATCTGTCTCCAAGGTTATCTCTAAGAAAATCAGTGTTCTGGAGATACGTTTGGAGATAGAGATCTCCTTACCAGACAAGGCTGTCAAGCCGAAAGGAACGCTTATCTCCAAATCTCCAAAGATATTTGCGCTCGGCGGCACGGCAACCGTCACTTGCACCGCCTGCAATCGTCAATACCCCCTATGCCGAGATACATGTTGGTATTTTTGTTGGTATCTCCGTGACATCCTCGCCTGAACGCCATATACCTACAGGAGATATGAATCCTGTCGGGCCAGCAATACCCCATCCCAGCCTTACGCGACAAGCCTCTTCGCCGGATTTGGCGTCAATTTGGCGCCATAGCGAATTACTTCGGCTCATCTCCTGTTCCACAAGCCAAAAGGGCCGCCCCTCCCGGTATCGTATGATGTATGCCGATCGGAATCGGGGAGCGAGCCGTATGGCGTCAGTGACTATCGATATGGGGTCTGGGAAGCAAGCCAAGTTGTCTAACAACGGTGGAGTAAGTCGATCTGCGGAGCAGCGGGCGGCCGTCTCAGAATTGATGCTCCATTGGCCGAAGTATTCGGGGCTGATGACAGGGGCCGTTGGCTATCTCCGAGAATTGGGACTAGCGGGGTCACTCTCCGGCGATCCCGTAGCCGCGCTAAGGTCCGCTATAGAGGACGGGAGAGTGTTCGTATCAATTGACCGTCCAACGGCCCGTGGCGGAGCGGCTGGAGGCACGCCCTCAACTCCGCCTTTCCCAAAGGCTAATAGGTTAGCCAGTGCGCCGGCGTCGGCCGGGCTACCGATGGATAAGCCGCTGCCGTCTTGGGCCACGCCTAGCGACGTGTCGGCTGGCGAACTGATGAGCTACCTGCAAAGCGTTGTCGGAATTGGCGGCGCTGGTGGCGCCGCTGAATTCTCAGGAGGCGCGGATTTCACTGACGCAACCTCACTCAGTGATGCGTCGCCGTTCAATTATTCAGCGGACACGTTGGGCGACGCAGCTCAAGTTGCAGGGATCGACCGAGGCGATATGATGGCCTGCGACATCATCAGAGCCGAGTGCAAGGGCTCGGTGCTGCGTGAGTTTCCGGGGCAGTATTTGAATTCGACGCTCAACGAGATTCAAGGCGACGCGAGCGACGGTATCAAAGAGGCGCGTAAGGCGCTCAAGCTGCTCAACGATAATCGATTCAAGAAATAGGCGCCCGATATGACCACCAATACACTGTTTGATCTGCTCGACCGACTTGACTCCGCCAAAATTCATTACACCCTAAGCCGCAATCGACCCGATACGGTGTTGGTCTCGGTTACTGTAGTTGGGATGCGGGTCGAAGTAGACGTTTTCCGAGACGGGCACACCGAGGTTTGTGTTTTTCGAGGCACCGAAGAACCAACCGACGATGCCAATGCACTCGAACAGATCATCGAGGCGAATCGGGACTGAAACGGAATGCCCGCATGGCGCCTGCCACACGCGGCAAGCGCCATGCAATCAGTCTTGCATATTGAGTCGATCGAAATTCAGTTCTTCACTAGCTCAATACCCCAACACTGCGCCGACCGCCCATTTTCTGGAATGGCCTCCGGGCTGTACTTGCGATTGTTGATCGTATCCAGTGCAGCCATATAGCGATCAACAAGCGGATCGACAATACGCGCGAGATATGCGTCCTTATCGGCAGATGCCAGCAATGCCTCTCACAGACGTGCAGATATCGCATCAGCTCGATAACGCATCAACAGGCCGCGCCAACTCGCCGTTTCCGCCACATCGCCGGCAACGGGCGGGGCGCGAAGATCCTGGATCTGCCGCCAACTTACTCGTCGAACGGCCCGGCTTCGAAGGTGGCCACTCCGTCGGCATACTCTCGCACCCATATATCGCGATGATCCTCGCCAGAGCCCTTTACTGCGAACGACGCATTCGGTAGGCATGAAGCCAATTTGTCGAACAGCATGACGATCGCCATGCTGTTCAGATAGAACAGAGTTGAAGTTGGGAGAGCCGAAACACATGCTTCGGTGAGGTTGGTCAATACGTCGTGGCTTAGCGAATATTCGTCAAGAAACTTCAAGAGTTCCTCGCGGACACTGGCAACATTCAACGGCTCGCCGTCGAACGGATGAACCCAAACCTGGGTGTGAAAACTCATTCGAACTTACTCCGTTATTTTTCTCATTCAAACACTGGCTCTTCACGGCGTGGTGAGCGATTCGTGATTGTTGACGATCTACCGACCGTTGTCGATCGGCCAAGTTTCGGCTTTCGTGGACAGTTCGCCCTTCTCGAGGCGTGCCGAGCCTGCCGGTGAACCGCCGCTTCCGTTCAACGTAAATCACCAATCGATTGACTCTCCACATCAGCCCTAGTACACTTCGCGCCGCGGGGTGGAGCAGTCTGGCAGCTCGTCGGGCTCATAACCCGAAGGTCGTAGGTTCAAATCCTACCCCCGCAACCAATACCGAAGCCCGCTCTGCGAAAGCAAGCGGGCTTCTTGCTTTGCGCATGCACTACTGCGTGCTCGAAGCCTGCCAGCATCACATCCGGATCGACGAACATTCAGCCTCCGACGTACCCTGCGACACACGATCGCATCCCGCCCAATCGCCACGGCCCTGCGCCCCATATTGCGTAGAATTCCGAACCTTCTTCAGCACCCGGACTCCCGCAATGATTCGAGCGATCGCGGCACTCGCCGCGCTTTCAGCGATGACCGGCACGGCAAACGCCGCCGACACCCTCACAGCACCCGCGAAGCCGCGCTATGTCAGCCCCGGCATCGCCAACATCACGAACGCAGCAGCACCGCACGCGGAAACCCCCTCGCCCGACTCACGCTGCCGTGAACTGGCCGCCGGCATCGACGCCGTCACGCACGCCCCCGACCGCGGCCAGAAGGTCGTGCGCGGGATGGCTCCGGACGGCAAGCCACGCAACGAACTGCGCGCTTACGACAAGCGCGCCGATCTCGAAACCGAGCATCACCGACTCGGCTGCCGATAACGAACGCAACGCCGCCCGGTCGAAAACTCGCGCCGGGCGTCGGCCTTCACGCACTCACGCGTTCGCACCACCATCGATCGTCAACCCGGTCCCGTTGATCGACCGCCCTTCCGGCCCGACCACGAACGCGACGAGCGCCGCCACGTCGTCGGCCTTGCCGTACTGCGGGATCGCCATTCGCGAACGCTGCGCACTCGCATGTTCGCCGTCGGCCGGATTCATGTCGGTATCCGTCGACCCCGGATGCACGATATTGACCGTGATGCCGCGCGGGCCCAGATCGCGCGCGAGCCCCTGCGTCCAGCCGATCAGCGCGGCCTTGCTCGCCGCATAGAGGCTCATCCCCGCATCCGGCACGCGCGTGGCGAGGCAACTGCCGGTCGACACGATGCGCCCGCCCTCCCCAAGATGCCGCGCCGCCGCCTGCGACGCGACGATCACCGCGCGCACGTTCACATTCAGCGTCGCGTCGATGTCGTCGAGCGTGAGGTCGTCCAGCACGCCGGCCCGGAAAATCCCCGCGTTGTTGACGAGGATGTCGAGACCACTGAACGCCTCCGCGGCACGATCGACCGCGTCGCGCACGGCAACCGGATCGGCGCTGTCGGCCTGGATCGCGACGGCACGGCGGCCCAGTGCCTCGATGCCGGCAACGACGGCCTGCGCCCGCTCGGCCGATTTCTCGTAGGTAATTGCGACGTCCGCGCCATCGGCTGCCAGCCGTTTCGCGATCGCCGCACCGATGCCGCGGCTGCCGCCCGTGACGAGTGCACGCTTGCCCTGAAGTCGGTTCATGTCGGTTCCTTTCCTCATTTATGTAACGACCGACACAGAATGTGGCAAGTTGCGCGACACAGTCAATTGATTTAATTTATCGATCGATACAGATATCGACGAAGGAACGGAAGCAATGGCTGAACGAGGCCGACCGAGAAGCTTCGACAAGGAAGCGGCGCTGGATCGTGCGATGGAGGTGTTCTGGCGCCTCGGCTACGAAGGCGCATCGATGACCGACCTGACGGCCGCGATGGGCATCGCGTCGCCGAGCCTGTATGCGGCGTTCGGCAGCAAGGAAGCGTTGTTCCGGCAGGCGCTCGAGCACTACGGCGCAACGGAAGGACGGGAAATCTGGGGGAGTGTCGAACGGGCCGGCAGCGCGCACGACGCCGTGCGGAACTACCTGATGGACACCGCGCGCGTGTTCACGCGGCGGTCGAAGCCGGCCGGCTGCCTGATCGTGCTGTCGGCGCTGCACCCGGCCGAGCGTTCCGATACGGTTCGGCAAACGCTGATCGCGATGCGCGAGCGCACGGTCGAGAATCTGCGCGAGCGCCTCAGGCAAGGTGTCGCGACCGGCGAGATCGCGGCACAGGCGAACCTCGACGCGATCGCGCGGTATTACGTGACGGTCCAGCAGGGGATGTCGATCCAGGCGCGCGACGGTGCGAGCCGTCGCGATCTGGAGGCCGTCGCGCAAGCCGCACTGGCCGCGTGGCCGGCACTCGTCAGTAAGGGTGGCGCGAGCAGCGCGTAGCGGCAGGACGCCGCCGCCACGCCGTAACGTTACTGCTTCGCCGCGTGCTGCACGTCCTTCGACGCATGCCACACGCGATAGCGCACCTCGAAGCCGTCCGGCACATAGACGACGAGCGGCAGGCGGCTGTTGTAGCGCAGCAGCTGGCCATCGCCGCGCACCTGCACGAACCGTTGCTGCGGCGCCTGGCCCGGGCACGCCATCAGCGTCGAGGCCGGCCCCTTCACGTCGGTGAGCTGGTAGTACGTATAGCCCCAGCCCTTCACGTCTTCGGCGGTCAGCTCGCCGCCGAACCACTGCTGGTTGCAGTCGGTCTGCAGCGTCTTGCCGATCATCAGCTCGACGCGCGCATCGCCTTCGTTCTCGAGCGCGGGCAGCGCGATCGCGACGCGCTGCTGGCCGGCCGCTGCCTGCGGAAACATCTTGATCGACTCGGCCGTCACGGCGGGCGCCGACGCAGGCCCGGCCACGCAAGCGGCAGCAGTCGTCACGCAGAAGGCGGCCAGCGCGGCCCGGATCGCGAATTTCATCGATGTGCTCCTGAAAAACAAATGAGCCCCGGATGCTAACACTTTCGTCGCATGACCTTACGGCGCTGTAATTTGACGACACAATTGCAAACAGCTGGCAATCCCCTTGCGCGGTACTTATAGAGGAACCAACGGAGATCATCATGCTGAAGCTCATTGCTGCCGCCGGCGTCGCCACCTTGCTGGCCGGCTGCGTCGTCGCCCCGGACGCCGGATACGGCTACGGCCAGCCCTACTATTCCGATCCTGGCTACGCGTACGCCCCGTCGCCCGTGTACGGCACGGTCAATATCTGGGGCGGTGGCGGCGGACGCGACTGGGATCGCGGCCGGCGCGACTACCATCGCTGGGACGGCGACCGTGGCGATCGAGGCAACCGCGGCAACGGCTGGGGTCGCGGTGGCGGACACCGCGGCGACTGGAACGATGGCGGCGGAAACGGCGGAGGCCATCGCCACTGACGCATATTTGCAACCGTTTGTATCCGCGCACGGCCCGCCGACGGCCGCACAAATGACAAAGGCCCTCGCATAAAGCGAGGGCCTTTTGTCGTCCGGTGCAGCGAAGCGGACGTCGGCGGCGCCGGCCGTCCGGCACCGACCGTTCACGCGTCGCGCGGCCGCCTGCTTACCAGCCGGCCGGCTGCGTGTAGCCGCCCGATACGGGCGCGCCGCATACATACGCACGCTGGTAGCGGTCGTAGCAATAGTTCGGGCCATCGTCCTGGTACTGCGCCTGCTGGTAGGTCTGATACGCAGGCTGCTGGTACGCGGGCGCCTGGTAGTACGTCGGCGGCTGATAGGCCGGGGCCTGGTACACGGGCGCCTGATACGCGACGGGCGGATTCATCGCGGACGTCACGATCGCGCCCAGCACCGCGCCGCCGATCAACGCGCCGATGACGGCGCCACCGTCGCGGCCATGCGCGGACGCCGGGCCTGCCACGGCAAGCGAACCGGCGAGGACACACACTGCGGCAATTTTTTTCATGATGGACTCCCACGCGAAGTGGAACTGGATGCGATGCATTGTGGCGGCTTGCGGCCGTAATAGATGCAGCAAGTGGTAACGCGCGATTACCGCCATCACGCACATCGAAATGCGCCGTCGCCGTGCTACGATTTTCGGCATACAGGAGACGCCGTCATGCAGCCCGAAACCGCCCGCCGTTTCGATACCGAATTCGCCCCGCGCATCGCGCAGGCGATCGCCGCCTTCTTCGCCGAACACGTGCTGACCGACGTCGTCCCGTATGGCGGCCACGGGCACCCGACGCGCGTACAGATCCGCAGCGCGCCGCACGAGCATGTCAGCGGCTTCGAACACCCGCTGAACCTCGAGCTGACCTGGGACACCGACGAAATCGAGCGGCTGATGGCGCCGGACGGCCCGCAGCGCTTCGAGCACTACCTGGCCGCGCTGCCGAAAAAACTGGGCGCATGGGAGGGCGCGCGCGACATCGATCTCCTGTCGCGCACGCAGGCCGACCCGCTCGTGCGGCTCGGCGGCCTCGACTTCGAAGGCTGAGTGCCGGCGTCGCGCCATGCGGCCCGGTGATACACTCGACCGGCCCCGCCCCGGTGCAGTTGCGCCGGCCGGGCCGCTCATCGCCGCCTCCGCCCTTCCGCATGGTTGCGCACGCAACCGGCAACCGGGCGCGCGGACAACCACGCATCTGCTCCCGCCATGAACGCCGATACCGGCCTGCCGCTTCCGCAACGCTACTGGGCGATCGTCTGCGTCGCACTGGGCATCACGCTCGCCGTGCTCGACGGCGCCATCGCGAACGTCGCGCTGCCGACGATCGCGCGCGACCTGCACGCGTCCGACGCCGCATCGATCTGGATCGTCAACGCGTACCAGCTCGCGGTCACGATCACGCTGCTGCCGCTCGCGTCGCTCGGCGAGCGCATCGGCTATCGCCGCATCTACATCGCGGGGCTCGCGCTGTTCACCGCAGCGTCGCTCGGCTGCGCGCTCGCCGGCTCGCTGCCGATGCTGGCCGTGATGCGCGTGATCCAGGGGTTCGGCGCGGCCGGCATCATGAGCGTCAACGCGGCGCTCGTGCGGATGATCTATCCGTCGTCGATGCTCGGGCGCGGGCTGTCGATCAACGCGATGGTGGTGGCGCTGTCGTCGGCGATCGGGCCGACGGTCGCGTCCGCGATCCTATCGTTCGCATCGTGGCCGTGGCTGTTCGCGGTCAACGTGCCGATCGGCATCGCCGCGGTATTCGGCAGCCTGCGCGCGCTGCCGTCCAACCCGCTGCACGATGCGCCGTACGATTTCCCGAGCGCGCTGATGAACGCGTGCGTGTTCGGGCTGCTGATCACGGCCGTGGACGGGCTCGGCCACGGCGAAAGGCATGCGTACGTCGCGGCCGAGCTGGCCGTCGCGCTCGTCGTCGGCTACTTCTTCGTGAAGCGCCAGCTGTCGCAGCCGGCGCCGCTCTTGCCCGTCGACCTGATGCGCATTCCGATGTTTGCGCTGTCGGTCTATACGTCGACGGCGTCGTTCACGTCGCAGATGCTCGCGTTCGTCGCGCTGCCGTTCTGGCTGCAGAACTCGCTCGGCTTCTCGCAGGTCGAGACGGGCCTCTACATGACGCCGTGGCCGCTCGTGATCGTGTTTGCCGCGCCGCTCGCGGGCGTGCTGTCGGATCGCTATTCGGCCGGCATCCTCGGCGGAATCGGGCTCGCGCTGTTCGCAGCCGGGCTGCTGTCGCTCGCGACGATCGGCGCGCACCCGGGCACCGTCGACATCGTGTGGCGGATGGCGCTGTGCGGTGCGGGCTTCGGGCTGTTCCAGTCGCCGAACAACCGCGCGATGCTGTCGTCGGCGCCGCGCGAACGCAGTGGCGGTGCGGGCGGCATGCTGAGCACCGCGCGGCTGACCGGGCAGACGCTTGGCGCCGCGCTCGTCGCATTGATTTTCGGGCTCGCGCCCGATCGCGGGCCGACGATTGCGCTCTATGTCGCCGCGGCATTCGCGGCGGTGGCCGCGGTCGTCAGCATGCTGCGCATCGCATCGCCGCGGCCGGACGCGGCGACCTGACACGGCCGCGCGCCACATGCGCGGCCGAGCATCATGCCGCGTCGAGCGCGTCCATCACGAAGCGCACGCGCGCCTTCACGCTCTCGCGCGGCAGTTCGATCAGCCGGTAGCCATACGATGTGTAGCACTCGACCATCGCGTCGTAGGTGCGCACGGCTTCCGCGAAATCCTGCCGCCGCTCGGTGTCCTGCGCATAGATGTCGGGCCACGGCGGCGCGATGAACACGCGCCGGTGATAGCGGAAACGGCGGGCCGCGGCTTCCGCATGCGCGGGCACCGCCAGCCCCATCAGCTGCAGGTAGCCGATCACGTCGGGCACGCCGCGATCGAAGAACACGGGCCCGCGCGCGTGGCGCGCGAGATCGTACGAGCGCATCTCCCAGCTCAGCATCAGCTCGGCGAACGCGGCCGGGTCGCGCCACGGCAGCGCCTGACCGTCGACCGCCATCTGGTCGCGGATCACGCCGCGCCCGGCTTCCTGCGAGCGCGCGAAACCGGCGCGCTCGAGCGCATCGAGCAACGTGCTCTTGCCCGAACCCGGGCCACCGGTCACGACGAAGAAGCGGCGTGCGGCTTCTTCGGCGCCGGGCCCCTGCATGACCTCACGCATGCGCAACCCGCCGGCCTGCGCGCCGCGTGACCGACGCGGCAGCCGCGACACTGCGCAAGTCGGCGACGAACGTATCGCGCCAGACCGACAGGTCGTTCCCGCGCAGCCGCGCGAGGTTCTCCTCGTGGCGCGCCTGCCGCTCCGCGAGCGGCATCGACAGCGCGCGCTCGAGCGCCTCGGCCATCTGCGACGTGTCGTACGGATTGACGAGGAGCGCGCCGGTCAGCTCGGCCGCCGCGCCCGCGAACTCGGACAGCACGAGCACGCCCGGATCGGCCGGATCCTGCGACGCGACGTACTCCTTCGCGACGAGATTCATTCCGTCGCGCAGCGGCGTCACGTAGCCGACCTGCGACATCCGGAAGAACGCCATCAGCAGGTTGCGCTCGTACTTGCGATTCAGGTACTGGATCGGCGTCCAGTCGAGCCGCGAGAAGCGGCCGTTGATACGGCCGGCCTCGCCTTCGAGCGTTTCGCGAATGTCCTGATAGGTCTGCACGTCGGAGCGCGTCGGCGGCGCGATCTGCAGGAGCGACACGCGCCCCTGCCAGCCCGGCGCGTTCGCGAGCATCCGCTCGAATGCCTGGAAGCGCTCGACGAGCCCCTTCGAATAATCGAGGCGGTCGACACTCATCACCAGCTTGCGGCCGTCGAGCGCCTCGCGCAGCATCTTCACCGGCTTGCGCGTGCCGTACTGGACGGCTGCCTGCGCGATCGCGTCGGGATGCACGCCGATCGGATAGGCGGCGACCTTCACGACGCGGCCGTGCGCGTGCAGCATCCCGTCGTCGCTCGCCGCGCCGATCCCGCGCCGCTCGATGTAGTCGGTAAACGCCTGCTTGTCGGCCTCGGTCTGAAAGCCCGCGACGTCGTACGCGCACATGAACTTCACGAGTTCCTCGTGCGGCGGCACGAGACGCAGCATGTCGGGCGACGGAAACGGAATGTGCAGGAAGAAGCCGATCGGATTCTTTACGCCGAGCTCGCGCAGGTAATGCGCGAACGGCAACAGGTGATAGTCGTGCACCCAGATCAGGTCGTCGGGGCGCAGCAACGCAGCAAGCTGCTTCGCGAGCATCGCGTTCACGCGCAGATAGCCCGCGTACTCCTGGCGGTCGAAGCGCGCGAGATCGCCGCGGTAATGGAACACCGGCCACAGCGTCGCGTTCGAGAAGCCGCGGTAGTACTGGTCGTAGTCGCGCCGGGTCAGCCCGACCGTCGCATAGGTGACGTTGCCGTCCCGCTGGATCGCGGGCTCGGTGTCGGTTGCGCCGACGATCTCGCCGTTCCAGCCGAACCAGACGCCGCCCGTTTCCTTCAGCGCGTCCATCACGCCGACCGCCAGGCCACCCGCGCTCGGGCGCGTGTCCTCGCCGGCGGCGACACGGTTCGATACCACGATCAATCTGCTCATGCGGCTTCCCCTCCTCGATTCGATTGGCTGGCGCGCGGCGCGCGCCAAGGCGGACACGGCTGCCCGAAGGCGGCCGTGCGGCGATTCAGACGTGAGCAATGCAGGTGTGAAAGGCAGTGGCGGAATACGGCGGCAACGACATCAGGCGTCCTGCTCCTGGCCGAGATCCCGCTGATAGTCGAGCCCTTCCGGGCGGGCGCCGCCCTGGTTGTGATCGCCGTCGGACGGCGTCTCGCCGGGCGCGCCGGCAGGCGGTGCCGATGGCGCGTCGGTCTGCGGACGCGTGCGCTCTGCCCCCGCGTCGGGCGGCCGGGGCGAAGACCGTTTCGAACGGCGCATGGCTGGGTGTCTCATGTGCGGCGCGGCCCGAGGCCGTCGAAGAAACATTCCATAACTAAACAGTCTAGGTCGCTTCCTTGCACGTCAGAGTAACAATTACCTTCAATTTGTAACGTTTCGACCCCTCGTAATCCATCTATCCGACAATAGCGCCGCGCGCACGCGCGCGGCCTGCCGTCCGGCGATTTGTCAAAGCTTTGCATTTTTCCTATGACAATTGCGAAACAATGACGCGGCATGAGGGCGCGCACGCGTTGCCGCTCACCCAGACAGGACTTGCACTCAGGGATGAACATTCGTTTCGAATCGCCGCGCCGGACCATGCCGGCGCGCGTCGTGCTGGCCGCGATCGCCACGGCCGCACTGCTGTCCGGCTGCAACTCGCTGTACAGCGAGGGCGCGACAGCCGGCGCCGGTATCGCGGGCGCCGCGATCGCCTCCAAGGTCACCAACAACGCCGCCGTCGCGACGGGTATCGGCCTCGGCGCCGTCGCCGGCGCGCGGGCGGGCGTCCAATACTCGCAACGCGTCGCCCACCGTTACACACAGGAACAGATCGCGAAGGCCGCCGGCCCGCTCGACGTGGGCGGTGTCGCGCCATGGTCGACGCACCATTCGTTCCCGATCGAGGACGACGAGCAGGGTCGCGTAACGGTCAGCCGGATGATCAGCATCGGTCCGCTCGACTGCAAGGAAATCGTGTTCGCGGTCGACACGCCCGCGAAACCCGACAAGGCCGCGCAATCGGCGTTCTACGTTGCCACCATATGCCGCGACGGCCCCGCGTGGAAATGGGCGTCGGCCGAACCGGCAACCGAACGCTGGGGCGCGCTGCAATGAGCGTCGCGCTCCGTATCGCGGCCATCGGCGCGCTGTGCGCGGCGGCGGCCACGCTGTCCGGCTGTGGATCGGTCGGCGCGGCGAGCGGCGCACTCGCCGGCGCCGCGACGGGCCTCGTCACCGCGAACCCGGCGGTCGGCGTCGGCGTCGGGATTGCCGTGCAGGCCGCGACCGACGAAGCCGTCAACCGCACGATGAAGCAGCTCCATCAGAACCAGCAGGACGCGATCGCGAAGACGGCCGGCAGCCTGGCCGTCGGCGAAGTGAAGCCGTGGAAGGTGAAGAACACGCTGCCGCTGGAAAACGGCGAAGGCGAAGTGCGCGTCACGCGCGCGTATTCGTCGGCGCTCGCGATGTGCAAGGAATTCGCGTTCTCGGTGAAGGACGGCGACAAGGCCGACTGGTATTTCGCGAATGCGTGCCAGCAAGGCACGCACTGGAAGTGGGCGTCGGCGGAACCGGCGGTCGACCGTTGGGGGAATCTGCAGTAAGCGATGCGCCGCACATCGCGTGCGGCACAACCTGATACCGGGCCGCACCGGGCCCGGCGCGTCGATCAGGACTCGACGTCCTCGAGACTGAAAATCTCGGTCTGGTCGTTGTACGAGAAGATCTCGCCGTAACGGCCCCAGTCGATCACCGCGTCGAGCGTCTCCTCGGCGGCACCGTCGGACAGGAAATCCTCCAGCTCCTGCTCGAAGCGCACCCGCGGCGCACGATGGCCCGGGCGCTCGTTCAGCACCTTCTTGATCCGCGCGGCGAGCGGCACGTGCTTCAGCAGATGATCCGCGAA
>NZ_JAAGPP010000317.1:0-2788 GCF_017104975.1 Burkholderia sp. Ac-20344 | reverse complement strand
GAGACAGACTCGTTATAGGGTCAAGCGAACAAGTGCATGTGGTGGATGCCTTGGCGATCACAGGCGATGAAGGACGCGGTAGCCTGCGAAAAGCTACGGGGAGCTGGCAAACGAGCTTTGATCCGTAGATGTCCGAATGGGGAAACCCGGCCCTTTTGGGTCATCCTGGACTGAATACATAGGTCCAGTGAAGCGAACGCGGTGAACTGAAACATCTAAGTAACCGCAGGAAAAGAAATCAACCGAGATTCCCAAAGTAGTGGCGAGCGAAATGGGATGAGCCTTGCACTCTTTATTTGTATTGTTAGCCGAACGCTCTGGAAAGTGCGGCCATAGCAGGTGATAGCCCTGTAGGCGAAAACAGTATGAAAGAACTAGGTGTGCGACAAGTAGGGCGGGACACGTGAAATCCTGTCTGAAGATGGGGGGACCATCCTCCAAGGCTAAATACTCGTGATCGACCGATAGTGAACCAGTACCGTGAGGGAAAGGCGAAAAGAACCCCGGGAGGGGAGTGAAATAGATCCTGAAACCGCATGCATACAAACAGTCGGAGCCTCGCAAGGGGTGACGGCGTACCTTTTGTATAATGGGTCAGCGACTTACGTTCAGTAGCAAGCTTAACCGTATAGGGCAGGCGTAGCGAAAGCGAGTCCGAATAGGGCGTTCAGTTGCTGGGCGTAGACCCGAAACCAGGTGATCTATCCATGGCCAGGATGAAGGTGCGGTAACACGTACTGGAGGTCCGAACCCACTAACGTTGAAAAGTTAGGGGATGAGCTGTGGATAGGGGTGAAAGGCTAAACAAACCTGGAAATAGCTGGTTCTCTCCGAAAACTATTTAGGTAGTGCCTCGTGTCTCACCTTCGGGGGTAGAGCACTGTCATGGTTGGGGGGTCTATTGCAGATTACCCCGCCATAGCAAACTCCGAATACCGAAGAGTGCAATCACGGGAGACAGACATCGGGTGCTAACGTCCGGTGTCAAGAGGGAAACAACCCAGACCGCCAGCTAAGGTCCCCAAATATAGCTAAGTGGGAAACGAAGTGGGAAGGCTAAAACAGTCAGGAGGTTGGCTTAGAAGCAGCCACCCTTTAAAGAAAGCGTAATAGCTCACTGATCGAGTCGTCCTGCGCGGAAGATGTAACGGGGCTAAGCTATATACCGAAGCTGCGGATGCGAGCTAGTCTCGCATGGTAGGAGAGCGTTCCGTAAGCCTGCGAAGGTGCCTTGTAAAGGGTGCTGGAGGTATCGGAAGTGCGAATGCTGACATGAGTAGCGATAAAGGGGGTGAAAGGCCCCCTCGCCGTAAGCCCAAGGTTTCCTACGCAACGTTCATCGGCGTAGGGTGAGTCGGCCCCTAAGGCGAGGCAGAAATGCGTAGCTGATGGGAAGCAGGTCAATATTCCTGCACCATTGTTAGATGCGATGGGGGGACGGATCGCGGAAGGTTGTCCGGGTGTTGGAAGTCCCGGTCGCTGCATTGGAGAAGGCGCTTAGGCAAATCCGGGCGCGCAATTCAAGGGTGTGGCGCGAGCTCCTTCGGGAGCGAAGCAATTGGAAGTGGTTCCAAGAAAAGCCTCTAAGCTTCAGTCTAACGATGACCGTACCGCAAACCGACACAGGTGGGCGAGATGAGTATTCTAAGGCGCTTGAGAGAACTCGGGAGAAGGAACTCGGCAAATTGGTACCGTAACTTCGGGATAAGGTACGCCCTTGTAGCTTGACTGGCCTGCGCCAGGAGGGTGAAGGGGTTGCAATAAACTGGTGGCTGCGACTGTTTAATAAAAACACAGCACTCTGCAAACACGAAAGTGGACGTATAGGGTGTGACGCCTGCCCGGTGCCGGAAGATTAAATGATGGGGTGCAAGCTCTTGATTGAAGTCCCGGTAAACGGCGGCCGTAACTATAACGGTCCTAAGGTAGCGAAATTCCTTGTCGGGTAAGTTCCGACCTGCACGAATGGCGTAACGATGGCCACACTGTCTCCTCCCGAGACTCAGCGAAGTTGAAGTGTTTGTGATGATGCAATCTACCCGCGGCTAGACGGAAAGACCCCATGAACCTTTACTGTAGCTTTGCATTGGACTTTGAACCGATCTGTGTAGGATAGGTGGGAGGCTATGAAACCGGAACGCTAGTTTCGGTGGAGCCGTCCTTGAAATACCACCCTGGTTTGTTTGAGGTTCTAACCTTGGCCCGTGATCCGGGTCGGGGACAGTGCATGGTAGGCAGTTTGACTGGGGCGGTCTCCTCCCAAAGCGTAACGGAGGAGTACGAAGGTACGCTAGGTACGGTCGGAAATCGTGCTGATAGTGCAATGGCATAAGCGTGCTTAACTGCGAGACCGACAAGTCGAGCAGGTGCGAAAGCAGGTCATAGTGATCCGGTGGTTCTGTATGGAAGGGCCATCGCTCAACGGATAAAAGGTACTCTGGGGATAACAGGCTGATACCGCCCAAGAGTTCATATCGACGGCGGTGTTTGGCACCTCGATGTCGGCTCATCTCATCCTGGGGCTGTAGCCGGTCCCAAGGGTATGGCTGTTCGCCATTTAAAGAGGTACGTGAGCTGGGTTTAAAACGTCGTGAGACAGTTTGGTCCCTATCTGCCGTGGGCGTTGGATATTTGAAGGGGGCTGCTCCTAGTACGAGAGGACCGGAGTGGACGAACCTCTGGTGTACCGGTTGTCACGCCAGTGGCATCGCCGGGTAGCTATGTTCGGAAGAGATAACCGCTGAAAGCATCTAAGCGGGAAACTCGCCTTAAGATGAGATATCCCTGG
>NZ_JAAGPP010000316.1:0-2585 GCF_017104975.1 Burkholderia sp. Ac-20344 | reverse complement strand
ATGCGCAGCGGCGTGGCCGCGCTGGGACGCGTTCAAGCGCGATTTCATCTCGGCCGACGGCCGCGTGATCGACGTCGGCTCGGCCGATTCGCGCACGGTATCGGAGGGGCAGGCGTATGGACTTTTCTTCGCGCTGGTCGCGAACGACCGGCGCATGTTCGACACGATCCTCGCATGGACCGAGAACAATCTCGCGCAGGGCGACCTGAGCGCCCACCTGCCGGCGTGGCTGTGGGGCCGTGCGCCCGACGGCGCGTGGCGCGTGCTCGATGCGAACGCGGCGTCGGACGCCGACCTGTGGATCGCGTATGCGCTCGTCGAGGCCGGGCGGCTGTGGCACGAGCGCAGCTACACGGCGCGCGGCGCGCTGCTCGCGAAGCGGGTGCTCGACGCCGAGACGGCGACCGTGCCGGGCCTCGGCCTCACGCTGCTCCCGGGGCCGACGGGGTTCAAGCTGGCCGACGGCCAGTGGCGCGTGAACCCGAGCTATTCGCCGCCGCAGGTGATCCGCGCGCTCGGCGCGCGCCTGCCCGACGACCGGCGCTGGGCCGCGCTCGCCGCCAGCACCGGGCGCGTGCTGCTCGACACCGCACCGAAAGGCTTTTCGCCCGACTGGGCGCTGTATCGCGCGGGCACGGGTTTCGGGCCCGATCGCGACACGCATGCGGAGAGCGCGTACAACGCGATCCGCGTATATCTGTGGGCCGGCATGCTCGATCGCGCCGATCCGCTCGCCGCCCCGTTGCTGGCGCGGTTTGCGCCGTTCGCCGACTATATCGACGCGCATGGCGCGCCGCCGGAGAAGGTCGATACGACGACGGGCGTCGCCGGGCCGAACGACGGCAACGGCGGGTTCTCGGCGGCGGCCGTGCCGTTCCTCGACGCGCGCGGCCAGCGTGCGCTCGCGGATGCACAGGCGGCCCGCGTCGATACGCTCGCGCGCCAGTCGGCGCCCGGTTACTACACGAGCGTGCTGACGCTGTTCGGGCTCGGCTGGCGCGACGGACGCTACCGGTTCGGCGCGGACGGCACGCTCGACGCCCGCTGGGGAGGCCGTTCGTGCGCCGCCCGCTGAAGCGCGCCGCGCCGCACGTCGCGGGATTCGCGTGGCTCGCGTCGTCGGTGTGCGCGGCGGCGCCGGGCAATGCATCGGACGCGACGATGGCGCGCCACGCGACGCCGGCGACCGCCGCGTCCGCCCAGGCGCAGCGTGAGCTCGACACCGCGCGGATGTGGGGCTTCAAGCATCGCGACGACCTCGCGCACGACGCGCTGCGCAAGGGGCTGCTGATCGCGCCGGGCGATCCCGAGCTGCTGGCCGAACAGGTGCGCGTGCTGTTGCGGCTCGGCGATGCGAAAGGCGCGCAGGCGTCGCTCGCGCGCCTGCAGGCGCAGGCGCCGAATGCGCCCGCCACGCGGCGGGCGGCTGACGAATACCGCGTCGCGACGAGCGGGCGGGGCGAGATGGCGCAGATTCGTCTGCTCGCGCGCAGCGGCCGCGCGGACGAAGCAGCCCGGCGGATCGTCGCGCTGTTTCCGAACGGCGCGCCGTCGGGTGCGCTCGGCGCCGAGTATTTCCAGATCGTGTCGAATGCGCCGGGCGGACGCGAGCCGGCGATCGCCGCGCTGCGCCGCGCGGTCGCGGCCGATCCGCAGGACACGAGCGCGACGATGGCGCTCGCGCGGCTCTTGAACCAGCGCGCCGATACGCGGCCGGAGGCGAACCGGATCGCCTGGGCGCTCGCGAAGCGCGCCGACGCCGACCATACGGAGGCGATGGCGCTGTGGCGGCGCGTGCTGCAGTCGGCCGGCAGCGATCGCGCGTATCTCGATGCCCTGCATGCGTACCTCGCGCTCGTGCCGGACGATACCGAATTCGTCGAGCGCGTCGCGGAACTGGATCGTCAGCGCGACGCGCAGCGCCGGCTCGAACGCAATCCCGACTACATCGCGCAGCAGCGCGGCCTGCAGGCGCTCGCGCGCGGCGACCTGGCCGGCGCCGATCCGCTGCTCGCGCGTGCCGCGCGGGCGCGGGCGGACGATGCCGACGCGGTCGGCGGGCTCGGCCTGCTGCGCCTGCGCGAGGGGCGGCACGACGAAGCGCGCACGTTGTTCACACGTGCCGCGACGCTTTCGACCGACCAGCGCGGCAAATGGCAGGGCCTCGCGCGCACCGCGCAGTTCTGGGGGCTGCTTGCGCAAGGCCGCGCGGCGGCTGCGGCAGGCCGTCCGCAGGACGAGGAGCGTGCCGCACGCGCGGCTCTCGCGATGCAGCCGGGCAGCCCGGACGCGAAGCTGCAGCTTGCCGACGCGTTGCTCGCGCAGCGCGACTGGGCACGCTCGGAGCCGTTGCTGCGCGAGTTGCTGGCCGCGCGTTCGCCGGACCTCGCGGCCGTGCGCGACACGGTCGCGCTGTATGAGAACACCGGCCGCGCCGACCGAAACCGCCCGCTGCTCGACCCGCTGCAAGGCCGCGTGACTGCCCGCGACGAGCGCCACTCTCTCGACGGCTTGCGCGCCGCCCCTCTCGCAGACGAGGCGCGTGCGCTTGCCGACCAGTGCCAACTCGTGCGCCACCCGCCGCC
>NZ_JAAGPP010000315.1:0-2562 GCF_017104975.1 Burkholderia sp. Ac-20344 | reverse complement strand
CAGCCCCTTCGCCAATGCGAGCCGCTCGTGCGACAGCATCGACGCCGAGCAGTCGAGCACGAAGCAATGCAGTGCGGGCGGCGTGCCGGCGCGCCTCCGGAAGCGCAGATGGTCGCGATGCAGCGGGCCGCCGCGTGTCGCGGCGAGCGTCGCCGGCCACGCCACGGCCGTGCCGGTGCGTGCCGTACCCGGCACGCGCGCGGCTGCGCCTGATAGCCATCGAGGACCGCGAACGGTGTTCGCGGCAGCGCCGGCTCGATGGCTCAGCGTTTTTTTAGCGGCAGCGGCACCACGCCTTTCACGTCGCGCAGCCCGGCGGGTTCGGGTGGCAGGTAGCCCCAGTCGCCCTGTGATGCCGTCGCGTCGTTCTTCGCCGCGCCCGACGGATCGTCCGAGCGCTCGCGCGCAGCGGGCGGAGCGCGACCGTCGCGTTCGTCGTTGTGCTGCGGCGCTCCGGACGAGGGCGGCGTCCCCGCATGGCGCCGGTGCCGCAGCACCGCGTCGGCCACACGCTCCACATGCGACACCGTCACCGCATCGGCCTGCTCCAGCGCGGCGAGCGCGCGCGCCGCGCGCAGCATCACGAGATCGGCACGCAGCCCGTCGACGGCCGCGTCGATGCACAGCGCGCTGACGCGCGCATGGACCGCATCGTCGAAATCGAGCGCCGCCAGCCGTGCGCGTGCCGCGTGAATCCGGTCGCCGAGTTCACGCTGCGCGGCTGCATGACGTGCGCGGAACGCATCCGGATCGAGATCGAATGCAAGCCGCGCCTTCACGATCCGCTGGCGTTGTGCAGCGTCGAAGCAATTTTCCAGCTCGACCATCAAACCGAAGCGGTCGAGCAGCTGCGGACGCAGCTCCCCTTCCTCGGGATTCATCGTCCCGACGAGCACGAAGCGCGCATCGTGCGCGTGCGACACGCCATCGCGCTCGACGATGTTCACGCCGCTCGCGGCGACGTCGAGCAGCGTATCGACGAGCCCGTCGGCGAGCAGGTTCACTTCGTCGACATACAGCACGCCGAGATGCGCCCGCGCGAGCAGCCCCGGCCGGAAACGCACGCCGTTTTCGGCGAGTGCATGCGCGAGATCGAGCGTGCCCGTCACCTGCTCGTCGCTCGCCGACAGCGGCAGCGTGACGAACTGCCCTTCGGGCAACAGCTCCGCGAGGCCGCGCGCCGCGGTCGATTTTGCGGTGCCGCGCGGCCCGCTCACGAGCACGCCGCCGAGCGACGGGTCGATCGCGGCGAGCAGCAGCGACTGCTGCAGCGCATCCTGCGCGACGAGCGCCGCAAACGGAAAAACCGCGCGGGCGCGGTGCGTCGTCGGATCGGTCATCGCCGTCCCCCTTCCTGGAGTTGTTCGCTCGCGAGCCAGACCGCTTCGATCCGTTCGCGATAATCGCCCGGCTGCTGCCACAGGCCGCGCTGCATCGCCTCGACGAAGCGTTCGCAGATGCCGTGCAGCGCCTTCGGATTGTGCCGTTCGAGGAATGCGCGGGTGGCGTCGTCGAACAGGTACGCATCGGCGACGAGCGCGTACTGGTGATCGGACAGCACGCGCGCGGTCGCGTCATAGCCGTACAGGTAGTCGACGGTCGCCGCCAGCTCGGCCGCGCCCTTGTAACCGTGGCGCTTCACGCCGTCGAGCCATTTCGGGTTGACGACGCGCGAGCGGATCACGCGCGCGATCTCCTCGCGCAGCGTGCGCATCTTCGGCGCGACCGGGTTCGCATGGTCGCCGTGGTAGATGCTCGGCTGCTGCCCGGACAGGTGCCGCACGGCCGCGGTCATCCCGCCCTGGAACTGGTAGTAGTCGTTCGAATCGAGGATGTCGTGCTCGCGGCTGTCCTGGTTCTGCACGACGACGTCGATCGTTGCCAGCCGCTCGCCGAACACGTCGGCTGCGGCGTCGCCCGCGCTGTTCTGCGCATACGCATGGCCGCCCCACTGGCGGTATGCATCCGCGAGATCGGCGTCGGTCTGCCAGCGGCGCTGGTCGATCAGGTCCTGCAGGCCCGCGCCGTAGCTGCCCGGCCGCGCGCCGAACACGCGCCAGCCGGCGCGGCGCCGCGCGTCGTCCGGCGCCACACCCTGCGCGATCCATTTCGCGCGTTCGCGCTCGATGCGCGCGCGAATCGGGTTCAGCTCCTCGGGCTCGTCGAGCGCGGCCACTGCCTGCACGGCCGCGTCGAACAGGTGCATCAGGTTCGGGAACGCGTCGCGGAAGAAGCCCGACACGCGCAGCGTCACGTCGATGCGCGGCCGGTCGAAGATCTCGATCGGCAGGATCTCGAAGTCGGTCACGCGATGGCTGCCGTGCGCCCATTTCGGCCGCACGCCGAGCAGCGCGAATGCCTGCGCGATGTCGTCGCCGCCCGTGCGCATCGTCGCCGTGCCCCAGACGGACAGGCCGATTGCGCGCGGATAGTCGCCGTGATCCTGCAGATGGCGCTCGATCAGTTGCTGCGCGGATTTCAGGCCGAGCGACCACGCGGCCTGCGTCGGCACCGCGCGCGTGTCGACCGAGTAGAAATTGCGGCCGGTCGGCAGCACGTCGA
>NZ_JAAGPP010000314.1:0-268 GCF_017104975.1 Burkholderia sp. Ac-20344 | reverse complement strand
ACAATGGTGTAGATCTAGGTGGTGGCCGTATGATTAAAAAAAAAAAAAAAAAAAAAGAAGGAAGTCGGAGCAGCAAAAAAGAAAAAAGAAAACTATGTAGTAGATAAACAACAATTAATCATTGCAACACTACACAGCACTTAATACCGAAGAGAGATGACATAAGTGCGTAGACATCAGTGACGATGACTGTAAAAGATACACTGATTGAGAAGTCAGCATACGAGTGATACATATTATCACTTATAACGACACTGTGCATCGAGCA
>NZ_JAAGPP010000313.1:0-2652 GCF_017104975.1 Burkholderia sp. Ac-20344 | reverse complement strand
GTACCGCCGCCCCGCCGGCCGACGCGCCCCCCGTCGCCGCGATGCTCGCGTATGTTGCGCGCAGCCCGTCGCCGCTCGCGATCCTGCCGCTCGAGGATCTGCTCGCACTGGATACGCAGCCGAACCTGCCGGGGCCGCCCTGCGGCCACCCGAACTGGCGGCAGCGCCTGCCGCGCGCGATCGACACGCTGTTCGATACCGGCGTGCGCGGCCGCATCGCGGCCGTCGTGCACGCGCGACGCTCGCGAGAGCCCGGCCCATGACGCCACGCGCGACGCTGCGGCTGCAGCTGCATGCGGGCTTCACGTTCGACGACGCGGCCGCGCACGCCGGCTACTTCGCGCGGCTCGGCGTGAGCCACCTGTACCTGTCGCCGGTCGCGACGGCCGAGCCCGGTTCGCGGCACGGCTACGACACCGTGGATTACGGCACGCTCAACGCCGAACTCGGCGGCGAAGCCGGTTTCGTCCGGCTCGTCGACGCGCTGCACATGCACGGGCTGGGCGTGATCGTCGACATCGTGCCGAACCACATGGGTGTCGGCGGCTCGTCGAACGGCTGGTGGAACGACGTGCTCGAATGGGGGCCCGCGAGCCCATACGCCCGCCACTTCGACATCGACTGGCACCCGCCGGACGCAGCGCTCGACGGCAAGGTACTGCTGCCCTGCCTCGGCACGCCGTATGGCGAGGCGCTCGCGGCCGGCGACATCTCGCTCGGCGCCGAGCCAGCCACCGGGCGCTTCTTCGTGTCGTGCCCCGGGCGACGGCTGCCCGTGGCCGCCGCCACTTATGCGGACATCCTGCGCATCGCGAATCGCGCGGACCTGAACGCGCTCGCCGAGCGCTTCGACGCCGCGCCGCCGCGCGACAGCGCACGACTGGCCGCCGCGCATGCGGCGCTGCGCGATCATGCGGCCGCACACGGCCCGCATGCGCTCGACGCGGTGCTGCGCGGCGCCGATCCACGCCGTGCACGCTCGCGCGCGTGCCTGCACCGGCTGCTCGAACGCCAGCACTACCGGCTCGCCTGGTGGCGCACGGCTGCCGACGAGCTGAACTGGCGACGCTTCTTCGACATCGCGACACTCGCCGCCGTCCGCGTCGACGACGACGCGGTGTTCGATGCCGTCCATGCGCTGCCGCTGCGACTCCATGCGGCAGGCTACATCGACGGCCTGCGCGTCGATCACGTCGACGGGCTCGCCGATCCCCGCGCGGTTTGCCGGCGACTGCACGAGCGACTGGCCGCGCAGCGCGACGCGCCGCCGTACGTCGTCGTCGAGAAAATTCTCGCGCCCGGCGAAACGCTGCGCGCCGACTGGGCCGTCGACGGCACGACCGGCTACGACTTCATGAACGACGTCGGCGCGCTGCTGCACGACCCGGCCGGCGCCGCGCCCCTCGCCGCGCACTGGGCGCACGTGTCGGGCTCGTCACGCACCTTCGCGCAGGAGGCGCTCGACGGCAAGCGGCGCGTGCTGATGCGCCAGCTCGCCGTCGAGCATGCGCGCGCCGCGCATGCGTTGCACGGCGTCGCGCGCGCAGCGCCCGCCACACGCGACGTCAGCCTGATCGCGATCCGGCGCGTGCTGGGTGAACTCGCGGTGCAGCTGCCCGTGTACCGGCTGTATCCGGCGCGCGATGAAGAACCCGCCGACGCCGATCGCCGCGTGCTCGCGCATGCGTACGAACGCGCATGCGCGGCCGTCGATCCGGACGACCGGTTCGCGCTCGATCGGGTCGCCACCTGGCTCGGGTTGCCGGTCGCACGCGTACCGCGTGCGGACGCCGCCGCGCTGCACGCAGCGCGCGTCGCGTTCGCGCAGCTCACTGCGCCGCTGGCCGCGAAGGGCGTCGAGGATACGGCCCACTATCGCTACGGCCGGCTGCTGTCGCGCAACGAGGTCGGCGCCGATGCGGGCGACTTCAGCCTGTCGCGCGGCGCGTTCCATGCACGCAACCGGCGCCGCGCGCGCACCGTGCCGCACGGGCTCGTCGCCACCGCCACGCACGACCACAAGCGCGGCGAGGACGCACGTGCGCGGCTGGCCGTGCTCAGCGAAATGCCCGACGCGTGGCGTGCGGTGTCGCTCGACTGGTCCGCGGTCAACCGGCCGCATCGCGGCGGTGCGCATCGCGACCTCGCGTGGGCGCCGGGGCCAGGCGCCGAGGCGATGCTGTACCAGACGCTCGTCGGCTGCTGGCCGCCTGGACTCGCCCCCGACGACGCGGCGGGGCTCGCGGCGCTCGCCGAACGCGTCGCGCAGTGGCAGACGAAAGCACTGCGCGAGGCGAAGCGGCACACCGACTGGCTGGCGCCCGATACGCGCTACGAGCGCGATTGCGACGCGTTCGTCCACGCGATCCTGGCACCGCGCGGCGCCGGCGACTTCGCGCACCGGCTGCATGCGTTCGTCGCGCGGATCGCGCCGGCCGGCGTCGTCAACAGCCTGACGCAGGCCGTGCTGCGGATGGCGTCGCCGGGCGTGCCCGACCTCTATCAAGGCACCGAGTCGTGGGATCACTCGCTCGTCGATCCGGACAACCGCCGCGACGTGCCGTTCGCGGCGCTCGCGGCCGAACGGGTCGACGGGCCGGTCGCGTCGTACCTGCCGGCGTGGCCCGATGCGCGCGTGAAGCGGGCGCTGGA
>NZ_JAAGPP010000312.1:0-2998 GCF_017104975.1 Burkholderia sp. Ac-20344 | reverse complement strand
CGCCGCACGGGCCCGGTCGTGCGCGTCGCGCTCGCGGCCGGTCACGAAGCGGTGGCCGCGAGCGGACGCGACGCCGCGACGCTCGCGACCGTGTTCAGCGCATCGGGCGGCGACGGCCAGAATTGCCACGCGATCTGCGAAACCCTCGCCGGCGACGATCGCCAGTTGTCGCCGACGCGCTTCCACAATTCCGTGCACAACGCACCGGCCGGCTACTGGAGCATCGCGACGCGCGCGATGGCGACATCGAACGTGCTGTGCGCACACGACGGCAGCTTTGCCGCGGGCCTGCTCGAAAGCCTGTGCCAGGTCGCGGTCGATCGCGTGCCGACCCTGCTGATCGCGTACGACACCGACTATCCGGAACCGCTGCGCGCGGTGCGGCCGATCGGCGACGCATTCGGCGTGGCACTCGTGCTCGCGCCCGAAGCAAGCGAACGCGTGCTCGCCCGCATCGACGTGCAACTCACCGACGCGCCCGCCACGACGCTCGCGCATGCCGGACTCGACGCGCTGCGCGCCGGCAATCCGGCCGCGCGCGTGCTGCCGCTGCTCGACGCAATCGCCGCACGACGCACGACGCGCGTCGTGCTCGACTACCTGGCCGATACGCGCGTGCAGGTCGACGTCGCGATGCCGGATACGTTCACGGAGCGCGCGTGATGACCGCGACGATCCCGCTCGCGCCGCCGCTCGATCACGCGTGGATCGCCGCGCACATTCCGCACGCCGGTGCGATGTGCCTGCTCGAGACGGTCGATGCGTGGGATGCCGCCCGCATCCGCTGCAGCGCGACGAGCCACCGCGATCCGCACAACCCGCTGCGCGCACACGGCCGGCTCGCCTCCGTCTGCGGCATCGAATACGCGGCGCAGGCGATGGCCGTGCACGGCGCGCTGCTCGGTGCGCACGAAGCGCGCCCGCGCGCCGGCTATCTGGCGAGCGTGCGCAACGTCGACGCGTTCGTCGACCGGCTCGACACGTTCGCGCAGCCGCTCGTCGTCGAAGCGGAACGCGTGAGCGGCGACGCCCGCTCGGTGCTGTACGGCTTCGCGCTGCGCTGCGGCGATCGCGTGCTGCTGTCCGGCCGCGCCGCGGTGATGCTCGATGCGTCGGCGCCGGGCGCGTTTCGCCCGGCGCCAGCCGGCAATGCGACTCCTTGATGAAGCCGCTTACTCAATGGAAGGAAACCAGGTCGTGAAAGTTCGTCAGTTCATTGGCACCGCGCTCGTTCTGGCGCTAATCAGCCCGATCGCGCACGCGGACATGTCGGAAGTGAAGCAGGACATCAAGCGCGATTCGAAGGAAGCCGCGCACAAGACCGGCGAGGCGGCCCGCAGCTTCGGCCACGCGACCGCGAGCGCCGCGAAGGCGGTCGGGCACGGGGTCGCACACGCGTCGCGCGAAGGCTGGGATGCCACCAAGCGCACGACGAAGCGGATCTTCCACAAGAACGACTCGGGTGGAAAAAGCGAAAAGAACGATTGACCACGGGCATCGCGCGCATCGCCCGTGGCATGCGCGCGGTGCGTGACTGCTCGTCAACCGTGGCGCGTCACCGCCGCAATGCCGCCGCCTGCCGTCAACGCGCGCCGCGTATGCGGCGTGCCGGCCTGGCCCGCACGCGCGCGAAGCACTTGCCGTACGCGACGAGCCAGCAATCGCGATGATCGAAGTTCCACAGCAGCCGCGCGCGGCGCCGCTCGAGCCAGTAGAGCGAGACCGCCATCGTCAGCGCGATGGCCAGTGCCGTGCCGCCGATCGCGAGTCCCATCCAGGTGTCGCCCATGCGTTCTCCGGAATGCGAGGCCGAAGCGGCGCACCTGCCGCCGCCCTGGCACAGGATAGAGCGGAACGCGGCCCGGCACGTGCGCGCACGCAGCCGGAGCGCCGGACCGCCGCGCGTCAGTGCATGTGCTGGCCGCCGTTGATCGCGATGTTGGAGCCCGTCACGAAGCCGGCCTCCTCCGAGCACAGGTAAGCCACCAGCGCCGCGACTTCCTCCGGCTTGCCGAGCCGGCCCGCCGGAATCTGCGGGAGGATCTTCGAGTCGAGGATGTCCTGCGGGATCGCCGTGACCATCTTCGTCGCGAGGTAACCCGGCGACACTGTGTTCACCGTCACGCCCTTGCGCGCGATCTCGAGCGCGAGCGATTTCGTGAAGCCGTGCATGCCGGCCTTCGCAGCCGCGTAGTTGGTCTGGCCGACCGAACCCTTCGAGCCGTTCACCGACGAGATGTTGACGATGCGGCCCCAGCCGCGCTCGACCATGCTTTCGCAGACCGGCTTCGTCATGTTGAACACGGAATCGAGGTTCGTGCGGATCACCGCATCCCAGTTGACCTTGTCGAGCTTGCGCAGCGTCATGTCTCGCGTGATGCCCGCGTTGTTCACGAGAATGTCCACCGGGCCGACGTCCCGCACGATCTTCTCGATGCATTGCTGGCACGAATCGTGATCGGCCACGTCCACCGGGTACGCGTGGAACTCGCGGCCGGCCGCCTGCATCTCGGTCAGCCAGCGGTCCGCGCCGGCGTTGTTCGGCGAATACGTGACGACTACCCGGTGGCCCGCGTCGTTCAACCTGATGCTGACCGCTTCGCCAAGACCGCCCATTCCACCTGTCACAACTGCAATTCGCTTAGTCATCCTATAAATTACCGACAAAAAAGTAATCGATGAATGCGGGGCGGCGGCATCGTACCTGCTGCCGCCCCACCGCTTCGATGCGCAGCCGCCCGCGTAGCGGGTGCGGCACGCACCGGCACCTCGCGCTTGTTATTGGCTGCTTGTCATGCGCGAATACCGCCTGGTTCGCCTGCGGCGCCGGCCGGCGCCGCAGCGAATCGTGTCGTCAGAGCTCTTCAGACGCGCTCGACCGCGAGCGCGACGCCCATCCCGCCGCCGATGCACAGCGACGCCAGCCCGCGCTTCGCATCGCGCTTGGCCATCTCGTGCAGCAGCGTCACCAGGATCCGGCAGCCCGACGCGCCGATCG
>NZ_JAAGPP010000311.1:0-2883 GCF_017104975.1 Burkholderia sp. Ac-20344 | reverse complement strand
CATGTGGCGGACCCACCACGGACATATGCATCACTGTCGACCCGCTTCCCCGCAACGCGTCTCTTCCGTTCCGTGCAGCGCCAGCGCGATGCAGCGTGCCGCGACACGCAGGGGGAGGGCCGCAGTTAGCCCCGAACCCGCGCCGGTGATCAGCGCGATCCGTGCGGCGTGCGCGGCGCGTGCGCTCACGCAGCGACCTTGTCGCTGTCGTTCACGCGCTCGACGTTGATCGTGCCGACGTGGAACGCGGCCAGCGACTCGCGGTGCGCGATGCTGACGATCGCGGCCTTCGGCAGCCGTTCGGCGAACAGGTGATAGAGGCGTGCCTCGTTATCGGCGTCGAGCGCGCTCGTCGCTTCGTCGAGGAACAGGAAGTCGGGCTTGTGCAGCAGCACGCGTGCGCCAGCCAGGCGCTGCTGTTCGCCCGGCGACAGCACGCGGGTCCAGTGCGCGTTCTCGTCGAGGCGGCCGACGTAATCCTCGAGGCGGCAGGCGCGCAGCGCATCGCGGCAGGCTTCGTCGCTGAATGCGTCGGGCGTCGCCGGATAGGTGAGCGCGGCCTTCAGCGTGCCGATCGGCAGATAGCTCGTCTGCGGCACGAACATCATCCGCGCGCCGACCGGCGCATCGATCGCGCCGTCGCCGAACGGCCACAGGCCCGCGAGCGCGCGCATGAACGTGCTCTTGCCGGAACCCGACTTGCCGATCACGAGCCAGCGCGAGCCGGGCTCGATCGTGACGCTGCCGATGTTCGCGAGCGCGTTGCCGTTCGGCAGCGCGAGCTTGAGCGACGATGTCGACAGCTTGGCGGCGTCGACGTAGTGCAGGTTGATGCCGCCGTGCTCGGTCGCGGGCGACAGGCTTTCCTTCAGGTGCGACGTGCCCATCACGCGCTTGAATTCGCGCAGACGGTTGACGGTGGCGCGCCATTCGACGAGGGTCGAGTAACTGTTGATGAACCACGAGAACGAATCGCTGACGGTGCCGAACGCGGACGAGATCTGCATCAGCACGCCGAACGAGAACGCGCCCGCGAAATAGCGCGGCGCGGCAACGACGAGCGGGAAGATGATCGCGATCTGCCCGTAGAAGCTCAACACGAACGTGAGCCGCTTCGTGTACTTCATCACGCGCCACCAGTTGTCGCGGATGCGCATGAAGAGGGTCTGCGCGTTGCCGGTCTCGGTCTTCTCGCCGTCGTAGAACGCGATCTGCTCGGCGTTCTCGCGCACGCGGATCAGCCCGAAGCGGAAGTCGGCCTCGACGCGCTGCTGCTGGTAGTTGATCGACACGAGCGGATGGCCGACCTTCTGGATGATCAGCGAGCCGACCACCGCATACAGCGCGGCCGCCCACACCATGTAGCCGGGAATCGAAATCGGCGTCGCGCCGAGCGTGAACGTCAGCGCGCCGGCGAGCGACCACAGGATCGTGATGAACGACACGAGCGTGACGACCGTCGACAGCAGGTCGAGCGACAGCGCGAGCGTGGTCGTCGCGAACGACTGGAGGTCGTCGGTGATCCGCTGGTCGGGGTTGTCGGCGAGACGGTCACGCTCGATCCGGTAGAACGCGCGATCGCCGAGCCACTGGCCGAGAAAGCGGTCGGTGAGCCACTGACGCCAGCGGAAGCCGAGCATCTGCCGCAGGTAGCGGCCGTACACGGCGAGGATGATGAAGGCGAACGCGAGCGCGGAGAACTGCATCAGCAGGTTCGGGAAGTCGTGGACGTCCTTCGACTGCAGCGCGTTGTAGAACTCGGCGTTCCACTTGTTCAGCCGGACGTTGATCCAGACCACGCAGAGGTTGATCGCGATGATCGCGACCAGCAGGCCCCATGCGATTTTCCATTCGGACGATATCCAGTAGGGCTTGATGAGGCTCCATGCGGATACCGGGCGCTCGTCCTGTGGCGCATCGGAGGCGGAGCGGACGGGATCGATCGATTGGGTCATGTGCTTCCTGATGAGTAGCCGGCGCGCGGGCCGGGCGAAGCCGGGCGCGCGCCGCGATACGGCATGCCGGGACGCGGCGCCGACTGACGGCGGGCGTCCGGATGGTCGCCCGCGCGTCTTAAACGGCACTTAAGGCCGGCGGTGACGCGGCAACCGGCCGCTCGCGCGGCCGGCCTGCAGGCATTGTGCCAGAGCAGCGCGGCACGACGGCGAAATTGCCGCAAGGGGACAGTTTGCGGCGCTTTCCGCTTTTATGGTCTAATGGCCGACGACGAAACAGGGGTGCTTCGTGGCGCGGCCGGCAGATGTTCCGGGCAGCGCGATGAGGCTGAGAAAAACCCTTTGCACCCGATCCGGGTAATACCGGCGAGGGAAGTTTCTGAACCCGCCGGGCCGCGCTGGCTGCCATCCCACATGGTCAGCGCCCTTGTTCCGCCCGGCCGGCCTTTGCTGCCGGTTTCGTCCTTTTGGGTACGCGCGTTGCGCGTTACGGAAGGAATGATGACCGCACAATCTTCAGTCTTTTGCATGGTTCCCGGCCCGATGTCGCGTGCGTTTGCGCGCGGCGGCGCGTGCGCGTCGACGTTCGTCGTGCGTGCTCGCGCGGAGGGCGCGCAATGAACGCCCGGGATTCCCGACCCGATTTCGCCGTGCTCGGCGGCGGCCTCGTCGGCCGCCTGATTGCCTGGCGGCTCGCGGGCGACGGGCATCGCGTCGCGCTCTACGAGCGTGGCGGCCCGGACGGCGAGCAGTCGGCCGCGTGGATCGCGGCCGCGATGCTCGCGCCGCTCGCGGAAGCGGCGAGCGCGGAGCTGCTGATCACCGAACTCGGCGCCGCGTCGCTCGCGCGCTGGCCGCAGTGGCTCGCGGAACTGCCCGAACCCGTCTTCTTCCAGCGTCACGGCACGCTCGTCGTCTGGCATCACGA
>NZ_JAAGPP010000310.1:0-3003 GCF_017104975.1 Burkholderia sp. Ac-20344 | reverse complement strand
GCTGCCACGGCCGCCGAACTGGCCGCCGCCGCGGCCTGAGCGCCGGGCAGGGCCGGGCGGGGCGCAAGCGGCCGCGCCGGGCAGCGTGAATCGTCCGCGAATTGCTGGTAAACACCGTCGGGCCGCCGCCGGGCGGCCGCGAAAGTTTTCCTGCCGACTGCCGTAAACCTGTTTAACGGCGGTCTCCCCGCCGGTCATTCGTGAGGGACAGGCAGTGCTGATTATCGTGGGAACACTCGTGACGCTGTTGTCCGTCTTCGGCGGTTATGCGCTGGCAGGCGGGCATCTGGGCGCCTTGATCCAGCCCGTCGAGATCCTGATGATCGTGGGGGCCGGTGTCGGCGCGTTCATCCTCGGCAACGGCGGCAAGACCATCAAGGCCACGCTGCGCGTGCTGCCGACGCTCTTCAAGGGCTCGAAATACACGAAGGATGTCTACATGGAGCTGATGGCGCTTCTTTACGTGCTGCTCGCGAAGGCACGCAAGGAAGGCACGCTCACGCTCGAGGCCGACATCGACGATCCGGAAAAGAGCCCGATCTTCACGCAATACCCGAAGATCCTCGCCGATCACCACATCGTCGAATTCCTGACCGACTACCTGCGCCTGATGGTGGGCGGCAACATGAACGCGTTCGAGATCGAGAGCCTGATGGACGAGGAGATCGAGACGCACCACGCGGAAGGCGAAGGCCCCGCGCACGCGCTGATGCGCGTCGGCGACGCGATGCCGGCATTCGGCATCGTCGCGGCCGTGATGGGCGTCGTGCACACGATGGCGTCCGCCGACAAGCCGCCCGCGGTGCTCGGCGCGATGATCGCGCAGGCGCTGGTCGGCACGTTCCTCGGGATCCTGCTGTCGTACGGGCTGATCGGGCCGCTCGCGAGCCTCGCGGAGCAGCGCGTCGCCGAGTCGACCAAGATGTTCCAGTGCATCAAGGTGACGATCCTCGCGACGCTGAACGGCTATGCGCCGGCGATTGCGGTCGAGTTCGGCCGCAAGGTGCTGTTCTCGACCGAGCGCCCGTCGTTTTCCGAGCTCGAAGAGCACGTGCGCCGCGTGAAGGCGAAGTGACGCGGAGCGCCCGATGAGCAAGAGCAAGGATCGCGCAATCGTCGTCAAGCGGGTGGCCCCGGCGAAGAAGGGCCACCACGGCGGCGCATGGAAGCTGGCGTACGCGGACTTTATGACCGCGATGATGGCGTTCTTCCTGCTGATGTGGCTGCTGAGCTCGGTCACGCCGGTGCAGCTGAAGGGGATCGCCGAATACTTCAACACGCCGCTGAAGGCCGCGCTGTTCGGCAGCGGCGACCGCAGCTCGCAGGATTCCAGCATCATCAACGGCGGCGGCCGCGACCTGTCGAGCGTCGACGCCGGCACGCTGCGCCGCACCGACGGCACGACGCAGCTTGCCGAACGCCTCGCGAAGATGGGCGACGAGCATTCCCGGTCGCAGGCGCAGACCGCGCAGGCCGCGCAGGACCGGCTCGAGCAGACGCGCCTGCACGACCTGCAGATCAAGCTGATGGCCGCGATCGAGGCCAACCCGACGCTGCGCCAATTCAAGCAGCAGATCCGCATCGATTCCACGCTGATGGGGCTGCGCATCGAGATCGTCGATTCGCAGAAGCGGCCGATGTTCGCGATGTCGAGCGACCACGTCGAGCCGTACATGCGCGACATCCTGCGCGAGATCGGCAAGACGCTGAACGACGTGCCGAACCGGATCATCGTCCAGGGCCACACCGACGCCGTGCCGTACGCGGGCGGCGAAGGCGGCTACAGCAACTGGGAGCTGTCGGCCGACCGCGCGAACGCGTCGCGCCGCGAGCTGATCGCGGGCGGCATGGGCGAGGCGAAGGTGCTGCGCGTGCTCGGCCTCGCGTCGACGCAGAACCTGAACAAGGCCGACCCGCTCGATCCGGAAAACCGCCGGATCAGCGTGATCGTGCTGAACCGCAAATCCGAAGAGGCGCTGATGCGCGACGATGCGACGACCACGACGCTGTCGGCCGATGCGGCCGGCTCGCAGCAGCTCGCGCAGCAGCTGGCCGGCCCGGCGCCGGCCGTGCGCCCGGCGCTCGCAGCGTCCGCCGCCGTCGCCGCGCCGAAACCCTGACGTTTACGAGATTCCGAGACAGACATGATCCGAACCATTCTCGCCATCGACGACTCCGCGACCATGCGTGCGCTGCTCCAGGCCACGCTGGCGCAGGCCGGCTACGACGTGACGGTGGCGCCGGACGGCGAGGCCGGCTTCGACCTGGCGGCCACCGTGCCGTACGACCTGGTGCTGACCGACCAGAACATGCCGCGCAAGAGCGGGCTCGAAGTGATTGCCGCGCTGCGCAAGCTGACCGCCTACACGGACACGCCGATCCTCGTGCTGACGACGGAAGGCAGTGACGCATTCAAGGACGCCGCGCGCGACGCGGGCGCGACCGGCTGGATCGAGAAGCCGATCGACCCCGCCGTGCTGGTCGACCTGGTCGCGACGCTGTCCGAGCCGGCCGCTTCCTGACATTCACGCGACGCATTCAACCCGGGACCGGGCATGACTCTCGACATCACTCAGTTCTACCAGACATTTTTCGACGAAGCGGACGAGCTGCTCGCGCAGATGGAGCAGTTGCTGCTGAACCTCGACGTCGGCTCGCCCGACCCCGAGGATCTGGCCGCGATCTTCCGCGCCGCGCATTCGATCAAGGGCGGCGCGGCGACGTTCGGCTTTTCCGCGCTGACCGATACGACGCACATCCTCGAATCGCTGCTCGACCGCGCGCGCAATCATGAGCTGACGCTGACCAAGGAAATGGTCGACGCGTTCCTCGAGACCAAGGACGTGCTGTCCGACCAGCTCGTCGACTACCGCGCAAGTGCCGAACCGGACGCGGCCGCCGCCGCGACGATCTGCGCGAAGCTCGAACGGCTGAAGGCCGAGAGCGGCGCGGGTGCGCCGGCTGCCGCCGCGCCTGCGCCGGTGGCGCCGGTCGCTGCTGCCG
>NZ_JAAGPP010000309.1:0-2887 GCF_017104975.1 Burkholderia sp. Ac-20344 | reverse complement strand
GGCGAGCCGCGTCTGGATCGCGGCCTTCGCGGCAACCTGCTGCGCGAGCTGCGCGTGCGCGGCATCGAGCGCGCGGCGGCTCTGCGCGGCGATGCCCTGCTGGCGCGCGGCCGCGACGCGTGCGATCTGGCTGCGCATCTCGCGCACGCGCTTCAGACGTGCAAGCGTCGCGAGCACGAGGCGGTCGTCGGCTTCAGACATGATCGTTCGCCAGCTTCGTCAGCTTCGCGAGCAGCACGTCGAAACGTACGTCCTCGTCCGACGCCTGCGCGCAGAACGCGCCGATCGCATCGCGCGCGCGCAGCGCGAGATCGCCGAGCCGGTCGCTGCCTTCGCGATATTCGCCGATCTGCACGAGCAGCTCGATCTCCTGGTACTTCGCGATCAGCTCGCGCACGCGCGCGGCCGCATGCTGGTGCGCGCGGCTCGCGACAAGCGGCATCACGCGCGACAGGCTTGCGAGCACGTCGATCGCCGGATAGCGGTTCGCGAGCGCGATCTTGCGCGACAGCACGATATGGCCGTCGAGGATCGAGCGCACTTCCTCGGCGATCGGGTCCGATTCCTCGTCGCCTTCGACGAGCACCGTGTAGAGCGCGGTGATCGATCCGCGCGCGCCCTGCCCCGCGCGCTCGAGCAGGCGCGGCAGCACCGCGAACGTCGACGGCGGGAAGCTGCGCCGCGTCGGCGGCTCGCCGCTCGCGAGGCCGACCTCGCGCTGCGCGCGCGCGAAGCGCGTCAGCGAATCGACCAGCAGCAGCACGCGCTTGCCCGCATCGCGGAAGTGCTCGGCGATCGCGGTGGCGACCAGCGCGGATTTCACGCGCTCCATCGCCGGGCGATCGGACGTCGACACGACGACGATCGAACGCGCGCGCACCTCCGGCGACAGGCTGTGCTCGATGAATTCGCGCACCTCGCGGCCGCGTTCGCCGACGAGCGCGATCACGTTCACGTCGGCCTGCGCGCCGCGCGCGATCATGCCGAGCAGCGTGCTCTTGCCGACGCCGGACGGCGCGAAAATGCCGACGCGCTGCCCGATGCCGAGCGTCATCAGGCCGTCGATCACGCGCACGCCGGTCGGAAACGGCGTATCGATCATCTTGCGCGCGAGCGGATTCGGCGGGTCCTGCTGCGTCGACACCCATGCGGCGCCCGTCACGGGCCCAAGCGCGTCGAGCGGCCGGCCGAGCCCGTCGAGCACGCGGCCGAACAGCCCTTCGCCTACCGGAAACACATGCTCGCGCCCGGACGGCACGACGATCGTCTCGGGCGACAGGCCCGCCACGTCGCCGAGCGGCGTGAGCAGCGTCGTCTGCCGCGAGAAGCCGACCACTTCCGCGAGCAGCGTCGGCTGGTTCGGCGTGCGCAGCTCGCAGATTTCGCCGAGCCGCGCGCGGATGCCCGTCGCATTCAGGATCTGTCCGACCGCGTGGTTGACGCGGCCCTGCACCGACACCGGCGAGAAGAACGCGAGCCCCGCGTCGAGTTCGCCGACGAGGCGGCCGCGATCGAACGGCGCGGCATCGTCGTCGCCGAACGGTTGCGGATCGTCGAGCGGCGCGTTCATCGCGCGGCCCCCTTCAGCGCATCGCGGCGGATCGCCTGGCGCAGCGCGTCGATCTGCAGGTCGAGGCTTGCGTCGATGCGCCCGGACGGCGTCTCGACCGTGCACGCGTGGCGTTCGAGCTGCGCGTCCTCGACGATGCGGATCTTCTGCCGGTTCGACTGCCCGGCGAATGCGCCGTCGAGCGCGTCGCGCATTTCGTCCGTGCGGCCGGGCGCGATCCGCACGATCAGGAACGCCTCGTCGCGCACGAGCGGCGCGATCCGCGCGAGCGCGGCCTCGTACAGCGTCCGCGTGCTCATCTCGCCGACGATCGCGCGCACGGCCTTCACGACGATGTCCGCCATCGCATCCTTCATCGTCTCCATCGTGCGCGCGGCGGCAAGCGCCTGCGTGTAGGCCTGCGCGGCCTGCTCACGCTGCGCGCGGCGCATCCCTTCCTCGTAGCCGGCTGCCTGGCGCTTGTCGAATTCGCGCTGTGCATCGGCGACGATGCGCGCCGCCTCGTCGCGCGCGGTGGCGACCACCGCGGACGCGTCGAGCAGCGCAGCGTATTCGCGCTCCTTGAGCACCTTGCGCTCCGACAGGAGTTGCAGGTTGTCGCTCGTGATCAAAAAAGCCAGTCCCATGACGCAAGCCTCTCGGGAATCAGAAACAGGAACATCAGTTCGCCGAACTGGTCGCGCTGCGCGCGGTTCAGCCAGTACGGCGCTTCGTCGTCGATCGCGCGGTGGAATTTCAGGCGCGTGCGCCGCGCGACCGCGTCGCTCGCCACGCCGATGAAATCCGCGAGCAGCCGCCCGCCGCGTGCGCGAATCACGGCGGGCAGTGCAGCCGGATCGGCGCGCCACGGTTCGAGCGTTTCGGCGAGCGCACCGAATTCCGGTGCGCGTTCGAGCGCGAGTTCCAGGGCGTCGGCGCCGAGCTTCGCCGCCACTTCGGCGCGGATGCGCCGCACGGCCAGCGCATCGCGCAGCCACGGGCGATGCAGCAGCAGCCCCGCATACGCGGCCAGCTGCTCGAGTGCCGCGCCCGGCAGCAGCGCGAGTCGCGCGCACGGGTTCGCGACGTCGAAGTCGTGCCGTCCGGCCACGCCGTTCGCATCGAGCAGGTGCCGCGCAAGCAGCTTGCGGCCGGCCGCGCCGAATGCATCCGGCGAACGGTAGCGCGCAGGCCAGTCGGCCGGCACGCGCGTCACGTGCAGATAGCGGTCGGGCCGCAGGTTGAAGTCGCAGACGAGCGTGTGAAACGCGGCGCGGCGTGCCGCGGGCGGCGGCCCGAGCGGCTGCAGCCACGGCAGCGGCGCCACGTCGGATGCGA
>NZ_JAAGPP010000308.1:0-2884 GCF_017104975.1 Burkholderia sp. Ac-20344 | reverse complement strand
AGCGGGCCAAGGGCGGCGGTGGCGAACGGGTATCCCATGATGTCGATCCGGTGGCGGTTCAGGTGATTCAAGCGGGCCTGCGCGGGGCGGCGCGGCGCCGGGTGGACATATTGTGGCCGAACGGGGCGCGAACGGGGCCGGATTGGCCGGACGGACAGGGGGCGGCTGTCCGGTCGGCCCGCGCGGCCCCGTCCGGCGGCGCTCCCGAAAAGTGCGCCGCCGACGTGTTAACATGCGCGTCCTGCCCGCGTGTCCACCTGCTTCGCCAGCCTGCCGCGCACGGCATCCTCCCGGCGTTCCGCCGTCAACCGCAACACCATCCGCCATCATGTCCGCAGGCCTCAATTCCGCCCAGAACGAAGCGGTGCGCTACCTCGACGGTCCCTGTCTCGTGCTCGCCGGCGCGGGTAGCGGCAAGACCCGCGTGATCACGCAGAAGATCGCGCACCTGATCGAAGCGAAAGGCTTCGAGCCGCGCCACATCGCCGCCGTCACGTTCACGAACAAGGCCGCCGCCGAAATGCGCGAGCGCGTGTCGAAGCTGCTCGAGGGCAAGACGCTCACCACGCCCGGCAAGGAAGGCCGCAAGGTGCCCGTCAACCAGCTCACCGTCTGCACGTTCCACTCGCTCGGCGTGCAGATCCTGCGCCAGGAGGCCGAGCACGTCGGCTTGAAGCCGCAGTTCTCGATCATGGATTCGGACGACTGCTTCGGGATGATCCAGGAGCAGATCGGCACGACCGACAAGGGCCTGATCCGCAAGATCCAGAGCACGATCTCGCTGTGGAAGAACGGCCTGATCATGCCCGAGGAGGCGATGACGATCGCGTCCAACGAGGACGAGCACCAGGCCGCGCTCGTCTACCGCAACTACGTCGCGACGCTGCATGCGTACCAGGCGGTCGACTTCGACGACCTGATCCGCCTGCCCGCCGAGCTGTTCGAGAAGAACGAACAGGTGCGCGATCGCTGGCAGAACAAGCTGCGCTACCTGCTGATCGACGAGTACCAGGACACCAACGCGTGCCAGTACGAGCTGCTGAAGCTGCTTGCCGGCCCGCGCGCCGCATTCACGGCGGTGGGCGACGACGACCAGGCGATCTACGGCTGGCGCGGCGCGACGCTCGAGAACCTCGCGCAGCTCGGCAAGGATTTCCCGAAGCTGCACCTGGTCAAGCTCGAGCAGAACTACCGGTCGACGGTGCGCATCCTCACCGCCGCGAACAACGTGATCGCGAACAACCCGAAACTGTTCGAGAAGAAGCTGTGGTCCGAGCACGGGATGGGCGATTCGATCACCGTCACGCCGTGCAACGACGAGGAGCACGAGGCCGAATCGGTTGTGTTCCGGCTGTCCGCGCACAAGTTCGAGCGGCGCGCGCAGTTCCGCGACTACGCGATCCTGTATCGCGGCAACTTCCAGGCGCGGATCTTCGAGCAGGTGCTGCGCCGTGAGCGGATTCCGTACGTGCTGTCGGGCGGCCAGTCGTTCTTCGACAAGGCGGAGATCAAGGATCTGTGCGCGTACCTGCGGCTGATCGCGAACGCCGACGACGATCCCGCGTTCATCCGCGCGGTCACCACGCCGCGCCGCGGGATCGGCAACACGACGCTCGAAGCGCTCGGCTCGTTCGCGGGCCAGGCGAAGGTGTCGCTGTTCGAGGCCGTGTACATGGGCGGGATCGAGGCGCGGCTGTCCGCACGGCAGGTCGAGCCGCTGCGGATGTTCTGCGACTTCATCCAGCGCCTGACCGAGCGCGCGGACAAGGATCCTGCGACCGTCGTCCTCGACGACATGATGGAGGCGATCCACTACGAGGCGTACCTGTACGACGCGTTCGACGAGCGGCAGGCTCAGTCGAAGTGGCAGAACGTGCTCGAATTTCTCGAATGGCTGAAGCGCAAGGGCACCAAGCCCGAGTCGGCCGAGGCCGTCGACGGCGAGGCGGAAGGCTTCCACAACGCGGACGGGCTCGCCGACACCGGCAAGAACCTGCTCGGCCTGATCCAGACCGTCGCGCTGATGTCGATGCTCGAGGGCAAGGACGAGGATCCGGACGCCGTGCGGCTGTCGACCGTCCATGCGTCGAAGGGGCTCGAGTATCCGCACGTGTTCCTGGTCGGCGTCGAGGAGGGCATCATGCCGCACCGCGGCGGCAGCGAGGACGACGGCCCGATCGACAGCGAGCGGATCGAGGAGGAGCGCCGGCTGATGTACGTCGCGATCACGCGCGCGCAGCGCAGCCTGCATCTGAACTGGTGCAAGAAGCGCAAGCGGGCGCGCGAGACGGTCGTGTGCGAACCGTCGCGCTTCATCCCGGAGATGGGGCTCGACGAGGCGCCGCCGCCGACGCCGGAAGAAGCGCCGATGTCGCCGAAGGACCGGCTCGCGAGCCTGAAGGCGTTGCTGCAGAAGTGACGTGGTGGCGCCGCTTGGGCGCACGGCGTTCCGGCGCTGCAGAAGTTCGCCAACAAAACAAAACCCCCGCGATGCATGTGCGTCGCGGGGGTTTTTTACGGATGGCCGGGTGGGGTTACTTCGACGCGTTGACCATGTAGTCGACGGCGGCCTTCACGTCGGCGTCCGACGCGTTCGACCCGCCCTTCGGCGGCATCGCGCCCTTGCCGTGCAGCGCATAGTTGTAGACCGTATCCATCGACTCTTTCAGGCGCGGCGCCCAGTCTTCCTTGCTGCCGAACTTCGGCGCGCCGAGCACACCTGCCGCGTGGCAGGCCTGGCAGGTCGACGCGTACAGCGCCTTGCCGGCGGTGGCCGCATCGGCGCTGGCCGGGGCGGCTGCGGGCGCTTCGCCGGCCTTCGGGATCGCGGCGATCGCTGCCTGTGCTGCGGCGACTTGCGCGCTCGCGGCGTCGGCTGCGCCCG
>NZ_JAAGPP010000307.1:0-2861 GCF_017104975.1 Burkholderia sp. Ac-20344 | reverse complement strand
CCGAAGCCCGCGAGCGCCGCGCCGCCGCCCGACGCGACGAGGCCGCCGGCCGGCTGCTTCGCGGTGCGCGGCTGCCAGACCTTCAGGAACGCGGCGAGTGCGACGAGGCTGACGAGCGACGACGTGATGTCCGGCAGCTCGGGCCCGATGTGGTTCGACGTGAAGTACTGCGTCACCGCGAAGCTGCCGCCCGCGACGAGCGCGGCCGGCCACGTCTGCCGCACGCCGCGCAGCCCGTCCATCATGAACACGAGCCAGAACGGCACCGCGAGCGACAGCAGCGGCAGCTGGCGGCCGGCCATTGCGCCGATATGGAACGGGTCGATGCCCGTCACCTGCCCGGCGACGATGATCGGGATGCCCATCGCCCCGAACGCGACCGGTGCGGTGTTTGCAATCAGACACAGTCCCGCCGCGTGCAGCGGCTTGAAGCCGAGCCCGACGAGCAGCGCGGCCGTGATCGCGACGGGCGCGCCGAAGCCGGCTGCCCCTTCGAGGAACGCGCCGAACGAGAAGCCGATCAGCAGCATCTGCAGGCGCTGGTCGTCGGTGATCGACAGCACGGACGCGCGAATGATGTCGAACTGGCCGGTCTTCACGACGATCTTGTACAGGAACACGGCCGCGACGATGATCCACGCGATCGGCCACAGGCCGTACGCGAAGCCGAAGCCGGCCGCCGCGAGCGCCTGCGGCACGGGCATCCCGTACGCGAGGATCGCGACGCCGAGCGACAGCAGCAGCGTGATCGCCGCGGCGACGTGGCCCTTGAGCCGCAGCGCGGCCAGCGCAACGAAAAAGAAAATGATCGGGATTGCGGCGACGAACGCCGACAGCCCGAGGCTGCCGAGCGGCGTATAGATCTGGTGCCAAACCTGCATGGGTGTCTCCTCCATCTGTATCTGTCTATCTGTGGGTATGGGCGGGTAAAACGGGGCTACTCGGGCTGGCCGCGAGCGCGCAGCAGGTCGGACAGGCTGCGCGGTGCCGGTTCGAGCGGCGTGCGGTGCTGCGTCCAGCCCATCTGTTTCGCGGGCGCCAGCGCTCGCAGGCGCGTCGCGGTCCAGCGGAACGCGCGGTACGCGCGCGGATGCGCGAATGCGCCCGACCAGAAGCGCCACACGAGGTCTTCCGCGCGGTTGTAGTTCGCGCCCTGGCCGCGCAGCGGATGCGCGACCGGTTCGTCGGGCTTGCGGTTCGCCTCGGTGCGCAGCCGCACGAGCAGCTGCGGGATCGGGATTCGCACCGGGCACACTTCGCCGCAGGCGCCGCACAGCGTCGACGCGGTCGGCAGGTCGGCCGTCGCGTCGAGGCCGAGCAGGTGCGGCGAGATGATCTTGCCGATCGGGCCCGGGTAGGTCGTGCCGTAGGCGTGGCCGCCGATGCGCGTATAGACGGGGCAGTGGTTCATGCACGCGCCGCAGCGGATGCACTGCAGCGTCGCGCGCAGCTGCTCGTCCGCGTAGGCCTGCGTGCGGCCGTTGTCGAGCAGCACGAGATGCAGCTCGCGCGGGCCGTCGCGTTCGCCGTCGCGGCGCGGGCCGGAGATCAGGTTGAAGTAGGTCGTGATCGCCTGGCCGGTGGCCGAGCGCGTGAGCAGGCTCGACAGCGGCACGATGTGCTCGAGCTTCTCGACGACCTTCTCGATCCCCATGATCGCGACGTGCGTGTCGGGCACCGTCGTCGACAGGCGGCCGTTGCCTTCGTTCTCGACGAGCCACAGCGTGCCGGTGTCGGCCGCCGCGAAGTTCACGCCCGAGAGACCGATGTCCGCATCGGCGAACGCGCGGCGCAGCGCGCGCCGGCCGGTCTGGATCAGCTCGTCGACGTCTTCCGTGTAGCGCGTGCCGGGGATGTGTTCCTCGAACAGCTCGGCGATGTCGCCGCGCGTCTTGTGGATCGCCGGCATTACGATATGCGACGGCTTCTCGCCCGCGAGCTGCACGATGAATTCGCCCATGTCGGACTCGATGCAGTCGACGCCGTGCTCCGCGAGGTAATGATTCAGCTCGATTTCCTCGCTCGCCATCGACTTGCCCTTGATCACGCGGCGCGCCTTCTTCGCCTGCGCGATGCCGAGCACGATCGCGTTCGCGTCGGCGGCCGTCTCGGCCCAGTGCACGTGCACGCCGGCTTCGGTGAGCTTCGTCTCCAGCCGTTCGAGCAGCGCGGGCAACTGCGCGAGCGCGTGCTGCCGCGCCGCTTCGCCGAGGTCGCGCAGCTGCTGCAGCTCGGCGTCGTCGGGGAACTGCGTCGCGCGCTTGCCCTGCAGGAAGTCCATCGCGCCGCGAAAGCTCTGGCGCAGCGCGGGATCGCCGAGTGCGGCGCGCGCGCGGGCCTTGAAGTCGCCCTGGGCGACGAATTGCAGCGTGTGGTCGCTCATTGCGGAAGGTCCTCGCTGACGGGGGCGGCCGGCCGGGCCGCGGCATCGGTGACGATCACGACCCACAGGCGGCGCGGGCCGTGTGCGCCATAGGCAAGCGTCTGCTGGATGTCGGACGTCTTCGACGGGCCCGACACCAGCACGAGGTTGGTCGGCATGCCGGCGTGCCAGCGCTCCGCATGCACGGCCGCGTGCAGGTCCGGATGCAGCCTGCTTGCGTGGACGAGCGCGACATGCAGTGGCGGCACCAGCGACACCGTGCGCGGCGTGCCGGCATCGGGCGCGAGCACGACGGTGCCGGTGGCTGCGATGCCCGAGCGCGCAACGGTGAAGCCCGCGTCGATCGTGTCGAACAGTTCGGTCTTCCACGCGTCGATCGGCCGGTCGAACGGCACGGGCGCGACCGTGTCGGGCAGCGCGCGGGCGAGCGCCGCGGATTCGGCGCGGGCCGGGTCGAGCAGCAGGCGGCGCACGCCGG
>NZ_JAAGPP010000027.1:0-65333 GCF_017104975.1 Burkholderia sp. Ac-20344 | reverse complement strand
CAACCAAGCGCTCATCGCGCTGGCACGGCGACGATGCGACGTCCTGTTCGCCATGCTGCGCGACGGCACCATTTACCAACCCAGGTCAGCCCCTAACGCTTGACGAAACACATAGGGGCACCCCCCCTCTTTCCAGCCACACCTGCGAAGCGTGCCGGATGCACGCGTGCGGCCCCGGCGCTGGCACGCGCGCACCTAGCGCGTCGCGGATGCTGACATAGAATATAAAACAGTCCCTTGAGGACGAGTTGATGTCAAGAAAGGGGTGCCGACATGAGACGCCTTTATTTCCTCGTACCCGATACGCAGATGGCGAAGGCCATCGTCGACGATCTATTGCGTGCGCGCATCATCTGGCGCCACATCCACGTCCTCGCGAATCACAGCGTCACACTCGATCAGTTACCCGAAGCATCGTTGCTGCAAAGCAGCGATGTCGTGCATGCGCTCGAGCGCGGCGTCGCGCTCGGCGGTGCGGCCGGTGCGCTGATCGGCCTCGTCGCGCTGGTATTTCCACCGGCGGAGCTCGTGATCGCGGGCGGCGCCGTGGTCGGGTTGACGTTGGCCGGAGCGGGTTTCGGGGCGTGGACCGCCGCGATGATCGGCATCGCCGAGCCGAACGCACGACTCCAGCGATTTCGCGAGGCCATCCAGGACGGCCAGATCCTGATCATGGCCGACGTGCCGGCATTGCGAGAGCAGGAAATCGAAGAGATGGTCGCCCAGCATTTTCCGAAGGCGGATCTGGAAGGCGCCGAGCCTACGACACCGATCTTCCCCTGACGCGCGACAGCAAGCCGGCCTGCCCGACACTCGGGTTCATCGACGCGTTTCGTCGCGCGCACGGCCGCCACCGCGGGCCGCGCGCGGAGCGGGTCGTTCGCACGTCGCGCCGGCAACCCTGTCCGCCATTCCGAATCGCGCAAGGGACGCCGGCTCGATGCGCGTGACGCCGCCGGAACCGATGCGCCGACGTCGAACCGTCGACAAGGAGGTCGTATGGAACTGCACATTCAATCGCACCATTGGGAGCGTCGTACGCCCGACTGGGTCGCCGCTGCCGTGGCCGGTCTCGCGGGCGGTGCGCTGGTGATCGCGCTGGAATTCGTCTGGTCGACCCTCGTGCTCGGCACGAGCCCGTGGCAACCGACACACAAGATCGCGGCGATGGTGATGGGCCGCAGCGCGCTCGGCCAGATGACGCAATTCAACCTTGAAATCGTGGCGATGGCGCTGCTGCTGCACTACGTGCTCGGCGCGATCATGGGGATGATGCTCGCCGCGATCATGGCGCCTTTCCGCTTCGATTCGAGCGTGGGCATGGAAGCCGCCATCGGGGTGGCGTTCGGGATCGTCGCGTATGGGTGGAACTTCTACGTCATGACGGCCGTGTTCCCGTGGTTTATCTCCGAACGGGGTTCCGGGCCCTTGCTGGCCAACCTGTTGTTCGGCGTGGTGGCGGCCATCACCTACGGCAGGCTGGAACGATTGCGCAAGCGGAACGCGGACGACTGACCCATCGCGTTTCCCGCCGCGCCGACCTTGAACACGCGGCACCGGCGGGAGACTCGGAACGGGGTGTCGGCGGCTCCGGAGAGTGACACGCAGCGAGGCGGCCTATGACCCTTGCGATTGCCCTGGTCCTGATCATCATCCTGGCGGTGGGGTTTCACTTTGCCAGTCCGTGGTGGATCACGCCCATCGCGTCGAACTGGGTGCGCATGGACGACATGCTGACGATCACGCTCGTCATTACCGGCGCATTCTTCATCGCAATCAACCTGTTCATCGTGGTCGCACTGGTGCGCTATCGCCACCGCAGCGGGCATCGCGCGGCCTACGAGCCGCACAACCGGCCACTGGAATGGTGGCTGATCGGCCTGACCGCCGTCGGCGTGGCGGCGTTGCTGGCGCCGGGGCTGTTCGTCTATGCGGACTACATCCGGCCGCCGCGCAACGTGCTGCAGATGGAAGTGCTCGGCCAGCAATGGCAATGGCGCTTCCGCTTCGCCGGCCCCGGCGGCAAGCTGGGCACGACGGACGTGCGCTACATCAGCAACGACAACCCGTTCGGCATGAACCCCGCCGACCCCAACGGCCGCGACAACTACCTGATCGAGACGCCCGAGGTGCACCTGCCGCTCAACCGGCCGGTGCAGGTCCTGACACGGTCGCGCGACGTGCTGCACGACTTCTACGTCCCGCCGTTCCGGGCGCGCATGAACATGGTGCCGGGCATGGTGACGACCTTCTGGTTCACGCCGACCAAGGCAGGGCGTTACGACATCCTGTGCGCGCAGCTCTGCGGGGTCGGGCATTCGACCATGCGCGGCGTGGTGGTGGTGGAAGACGAAGCCGCGTTCTCGCGCTGGCTGGCGCAGCAGACCACGTTCGCGCAACAGCAGCAGGCCCGCGTGCAGGCCGCCCCCGCCGCGGCCGGCGGCAGCGCGCAGGCGCTTGCCGACCTGGGCAAGACGCTCGCGGCCGCCAAGGGCTGCGTCGCCTGTCACACCGTGGACGGCACGCCGCGCGTCGGCCCGACCTGGAAGGGCCTGTACGGCAAGACCGAAACGATGGCCGACGGCAGCACCGCGAAGGTCGACGAAGCCTACCTGCGCGCGTTCATCCGCAATCCGACGGCCCGGGTCGTGAAGGGCTTCTCGCCGATCATGCCGCGCTTCGACCTGAGCGAGCAGGAACTGACCGCGCTGGTGGCCTATATCAAGGCGCAAGGCGGGCCGGCCCCCGCAAGCAGCGCAGCCCAACCCTGACGGAGCGGATGCCATGCCCTACGCGCACACCGACCTTGTCCCGCACAGCTTCTGGACCCGCTATGTGTGGAGCCAGGACCACAAGGTCATCGCCGTGCAGTATGCGTTGACGGCCATCGCCATCGGCCTGGTCGGCCTCGTGCTGTCGGACCTGATGCGGCTGCAGCTCGGCTTTCCGGGCAAGTTCGCGTTCATCGACGCGAACCACTACTACCAGTTCGTCACCATGCACGGGATGATCATGGTGATCTACCTGCTGACGGCGCTGTTCCTGGGCGGCTTCGGCAACTACCTGATTCCGCTGATGCTGGGCGCGCGCGACATGGTGTTCCCGTTTCTCAACATGCTGAGCTACTGGGTCTACCTGCTGGCCGTGCTGGTGCTGGTGGCGAGCTTCTTCGTGCCCGGCGGGCCGACCGGCGCGGGCTGGACGCTGTATCCGCCGCAGGCCATCCTGCCGGGCACGCCGGGCGTCGAATGGGGCATCGTGCTGATGCTCGTGTCGCTGGCGATCTTCATCGTCGCGGCCACGATGGGCGGCCTGAACTACGTGACCACCACGCTGCAGGCGCGCACGCGCGGCATGACGCTGATGCGCATGCCGCTCACGGTGTGGGGCATCTTCATCGCGACCATCATGGCGCTGCTGGCGTTTCCGGCGCTGTTCGTGTCGGCGGTGATGATGCTGCTCGACAGGACGCTCGGCACCAGTTTCTTCATCCCGGCCGTGGTGTCGATGGGGCAGACGCTCAAGCATGCCGGCGGCAGCCCGCTGCTGTTCCAGCACCTGTTCTGGTTCTTCGGGCATCCGGAGGTCTACATCGTCGCGCTGCCGGCCTTCGGCATCGCGTCGGACCTGATCAGCACGCACGCGCGCAAGAGCATCTTCGGCTACCGGATGATGGTGTGGGCCATCGTCATCATCGGCGCGCTGAGCTTCGTGGTCTGGGCGCACCACATGTTCGTCGCCGGCATGAATCCGTACTTCGGCTTCTTCTTCGCGACGACCACGCTCATCATCGCCGTCCCGACCGCCCTCAAGGTCTACAACTGGGTGCTGACGCTGTGGCGCGGCGATATCCACCTGACCGTGCCGATGCTGTTCGCCATCGGCTTCGTCAGCACCTTCGTGCTGGGCGGGCTGACCGGGCTCTACCTCGGCAACGTGAGCGTCGATATTCCGCTGTCGAACACGTACTTCGTGGTCGCGCACTTCCACATGGTGATGGCCGTGTCGCCGATCCTGGTGGTGTTCGGCGGCATCTATCACTGGTACCCGAAGGTGACGGGCCGCATGCTCGACGACAGGCTCGGGCGCGCGCACTTCTGGATCACCTTCGTCGGCACCTATGCGATCTACTTCCCGATGCACTATCTCGGCATCCTCGGCATGCCGCGGCGGTATTACGCGTATCAGGGCTACAGCTTCATTCCGCATTCGGCGCAGACGCTCAACACGTTCATCACCGTCGTCGCGCTGATCGTGGCGGCCGCGCAGTTGCTGTTCCTGTTCAACCTCGCGTGGAGCCTCGTGCGCGGCCGGCGCGCCGACGGCAACCCGTGGCGGGCCACCACACTCGAATGGCAGACGCCGCAGACGCCGCCCGTGCACGGCAACTGGGGCGCGGCGCTTCCCGTCGTCTACCGCTGGGCATACGAATACAGTCCGCCGGGGCAAGGGGAAGACTTCGTGCCGCAAAACCAGCCGCCTGCGGAGGTGCCTGAACCGGTCCATCCGACGCTTCACCCCGGCGAGGCACGCGAATGACCACGCTGCCGCGCCCCTTCGTTCCCGACGCGCCGCCCGGCTTGCCGAATGCGGGCCGCACCGGCCTGATCGTCTTCATGGCGGTCGCCACGACGTTGTTTTCGCTGCTGCTGCTCGCCTATGCGATGCGCATGCGCGAACCCGACTGGCAGCCGATCCCGCATCCGGCGCTGCTGTGGTGGAACACCGGTGCGTTGGTGCTCGCAAGCGTCGCGATGCAGCGTGCCCGGCAACCGGCCGTGCACCGCATGGCGTGGCTGGTGGGCGGCGGCGTGCTGGCGGCCGTGTTCGTGATTGGGCAACTGACCGCCTGGCACATGCTGGCGGCGGCCGGGCAGACTGTCACCGTCAATCCGTCCAACAGCTTCCTTTACCTGCTCACGGGCCTGCACGGGTTGCATGTGCTGGGCGGGCTCGCGGCGTGGGCCGTGACGATCGCGCAGCTCCGGCGCGCGGACCCGTTCCGGGCCCGGCGCGCTATCGCGCTGTGCGCGCTTTACTGGCATTTCCTGCTTGCGGTCTGGCTCGTGCTGCTGGCGGCGATGTGGTGGCTTACCCCCGGGATCGTCGCCGCGATCTGCGGGCCGCTGTATGGAGCCGCGCCATGACCTCGCCCACGGTGCACACCGAATCCGCTGCCGAATCGCCGGCGGCCCCGCCCGCCGACGCCCGGCCCGACGGCTGGCGCGGCATCGTCACCGACTGGTCGGCCGACCGCGAAGCCTTCAAGGTGCCGTGGGGCAAGGCGATGATGTGGATCTTCCTGCTGTCGGACACGTTCGTCTTCAGCAGCTTCCTGATCGGCTACATGTCGGTGCGCATGTCGACCACGGCGCCGTGGCCCGACACGTCCAAGGTGTTCGGGCTCACGGTGGGCGGCCTGGATGTGCCGTTGCTGCTGATTGCCATCATGACGTTCATCCTGATCACCAGCAGCGGCACCATGGCGATGGCGGTCAACTTCGGCTACCGGCGCAACGCCAGGCGCGCCGGCGCGTTGCTGCTCGCGACCGCGCTGCTGGGCGCGAGCTTCGTGTCGATGCAGGCCCTCGAATGGACCAAGCTGATCGTCCACGAAGGTATCCGGCCCTGGGGCAACCCGCTGGGCGCGGCGCAGTTCGGCGCGTGCTTCTTCACGATCACCGGGTTCCACGGCTTTCACGTGACCTGCGGCGTGATCTACCTGCTGCTGATCGCGCGCAAGATCCGGCAGCCGGGGTTCGCCGAGCACGGCAACTTCCAGATCGTCGAAATCGCCGGCCTGTACTGGCACTTCGTCGACCTGGTGTGGGTGTTCATCTTCGCGCTGTTCTATTTGTGGTGAGGCTGGCCATGGACCACACCGATCCCGCCGATCGACCCGACGCCGCACACGGCCAGCAGCATCCGATCGGCCTCTACCTGAAGATCTGGGGCCTGCTGTTCGTGCTGAGCACGTTGTCGTACCTGGTCGACTACTTCAACGTGCAGGGCCTGCTGCGCTGGGTGCTGATCGTCGTGCTGATGATCGCGAAGGCCGGGCTGATCGTGTCGATCTTCATGCACATGATGTGGGAGCGGCTGGCGCTCGTGTACGCGATCCTGATCCCGCCGTTGTGCCTGCTGGTGCTCATGGTGCTGATGGCGGCGGAAGCGCATCACACGTTCGGGATGCGGGCGCTGTTCTTCCACTGATTCCTTCGACGGCCGATTCGCGGACGACGAACGCGTCGCGGACATCCGTTCACGCAAACATGGAGGAGGGCGCCATGAAGTTTTCACGCCGACGTTTTATCACAACCACCACCGTTCTGGCATCCGCACTGGCCTTGGGACGCCGCGCGGCGGCGGAGGCCGCTACTGGTGCCGTGCAGGAATCCGATGCAAACGCCCAGGCGCTCGGCTACAAGACGGATGCCAGCCGGGTCGACCATGCGAAGTTCCCGAAATTCCAGGCGGGTGAGACCTGCGCGAACTGCCAGTTCTTCCAGGGCAAGGCCGGCGCCGCGATGGCGCCGTGCGCCATTTTCGGCGGCAAGCAGGTCAATGCAAAAGGCTGGTGTAGCGCCTATTCGAAAAAGGCGTAGCACGGTAGGGACGGCGTGGCGGCCGTGCTGCCGAATCGTCGTGGTCGACGGGGGGCGTCGGCGAACATCGTTCCGTCGACGACGATGCCGCGGGCGACATTCGGATCGGCCATCGGCGCCGTGGCGACGGCCAACGCGATGCGCGGGAGCGAGCACCTACAATGTGAGCGTCCGCCGGCCTGCGCGTCACCCGGAATGCCTGGGTGACGCACCGGCCGATCCACTCGCGACCCTCCAAGGCCAACATGGAAATCAAATGGATCGAGGATTTCCTCGCGCTCGCTCAATATCAAAGCTTTTCCCGTGCGGCTGAATTTCGCAACGTCACGCAATCGGGCTTCAGCCGTCGCATTCAGTCGCTCGAGCAGTGGATCGGCGCGGAACTGATCGACCGCAGCAGTTTTCCGCCGGTGCTGACGCCCGCGGGGCGCCTGTTCCGCGAGACGGCCGAAGACGTGCTCAGCCGCCTGTTCGACACGCGAGCCATCATCCGCACCGAGCAGCGGATCGCCGGCAAGAGCCTGCAGATCGCCGCGGGCCACACGATCGCGCTGAGTTTCCTGCCTGCGTGGCTCAAGGCGCTCGCGCCGCATTTCGGCGAAGTGCGGGCGCGCGTCATTCCGACCAACGTCCACGACTCGATCCTGATGCTCGTCAACGGCAACTGCGAGCTCATGTTCGCCTATTACCATCCGGAGTTGCCGCTGCATCTCGACCCCGCGAAGTACGAACACCTGACCGTGGGCCTCGACACGTTGATGCCGGCATGCCGGCCGGACCGGCGCTCGGCGCCCGCGTTTCGCCTTCCCGGAACGAAGCAGCGTCCGCTGCCGCTGATTTCGTATACGGAAACCAGCTATTTCGGCCGGTGTCTCGCGCTGCTGCTCGGCCGTGCGCCGGCCGCGCCGGCCTTGCAGTTGCACTACGAGTCCGACATGGCCGAAGTGCTGAAAAAGCTCGTGATGGAAGGCGAGGGTGTCGCCTGGCTGCCCCGGAGCGCGATCGCCGCCGAGCTCGCGGCCGGCGAACTCGTGCCGGCGGGGCCGGCGGCGTGGAACCTGGAAGTCGAGTTGCGCGTGTATCGCGACGGGTCCAATCGCAGCGAATTCCTCGACACGCTCTGGCAGCATTTGCGCGAGGCGCCTTCCCGGCTCGGTTGAGACAGGGTTTTCCCGCCTTATGCGGTATTCGCATACCGCCATGTTGTACCGGCATCACGGCTTTTTTGACCGTCCCTACCATTCGTTCCAACGGCAATTGCGACGCGTGACCGGCGTCGCGCGGCCTTCTTCGCAGCGCTCGCCCGCCAGCCGGCGGCCGGGTGTCACCCACGGACGGATGGACATGAAAAATCGCCTTACCCTGAGCATTGCAATCGGCATGATCCTCGGTGTCGTCGCCGGTTACGCGTGCCACACGAACATAGCGGACCCGGCCACGCTCAAAGCGGTCGCCGGTTATTTCTCGATCGTCACCGACATCTTCCTGCGCCTGATCAAGATGATCATTGCGCCGCTGGTGTTCGTGACGCTCGTGTCCGGCCTGGCCGGCATGGACGGCGGCGAGGACGTCGGGCGCATCGGTGCGCGTTCGATCGGCTGGTTCGTCTGCGCGTCGCTGATTTCGTTGAGCCTCGGCCTCGTGATGGCCAATGCGCTGCAGCCGGGCGCCGGCCTGCACCTCACGGAAACCGCCGGCGAGGTGAACACCGGGCTGAATACCGCCGCACTGAACGCCCGGGACGTGATCACGCATGCGTTCCCGACCAGCCTGCTCGACGCGATGGCGCGCAACGACATCCTGCAGATCCTGGTGTTCTCGGTCTTTCTCGGCGTCGCGCTGAGTGCGCTGAAGCACGACAAGCGGGTCGGCGTCGTGATCCAGTCGATCGAAGGGATGGTGCCGGTGATGCTGCGCCTGACGAACTACGTGATGCGCGCGGCGCCGCTGGGCGTATTCGGTGCGATCGCTTCGTCGGTCACGCTGCGCGGGCTCGACGTGATCTACACGTATGGAAGGCTGATCGGCGCGTTCTATCTCGGCTTGCTCGTGCTCTGGATGATCCTGGTCGGTGTCGGCTACGTGTTTCTCGGGCGGCGCGTCGGGAGCCTGCTGAAGGCCATGCGCGAACCCGCGCTGATCGCGTTCTCGACCGCGAGCAGCGAGGCCGCCTATCCGCGCCTGGCCGAGCAGCTCGAGAAGTTCGGCGTCGACAAGAAGGTCGTGGGCTTCACGCTGCCGCTGGGTTACGCGTTCAACCTCGACGGTTCGATGATGTATCAGGCGTTTGCCGCCATCTTCATCGCACAGGCGTTCGGCGTGCACATGCCGCTGTCGCAGCAGGTCTTCATGTTGCTGGTGCTGATGTTGAGCAGCAAGGGCATGGCAGGCGTGCCGCGCGGCTCGGTGGTGGTGGTCGCGGCGGTTGCGCCGATGTTCCATCTGCCGGCGGCCGGCGTCGCGATGGTCCTGGCGATCGACCAGATTCTCGACATGGGCCGCACGATGACGAACGTGATCGGCAACAGCGTGGCGACCGCGGTGATCGCGAAATGGGAAAACCGGCGTGCCGCGAAGCCGCAAGACGCCGTGTTCGACCAGCCGGAGCTGAACGCATGATGCGCACCGAGAGCGTGAAGGCCCGGCAGAAATTCGGTGTGGTCGGCGGCCTCGGGCCGCTGGGGAGTGCCGATGTGTTCTTCAAGATGGTGAAGGCGACGCCTGCGTCGTCCGACGAGGAACACGTCGAGATGGTCTTCGAGCAGTATCCGTTCAAGGGTTCGGGGTCGGGCAGTGCGGCGACCATCGAACGCAAGCTGTACGTGTTCGACATGATCCGGTCGTTCGAGCAGCGCGGCGTGACGACGGTCGTGCTGCCGTGTTTCCTGAGCCATACGTTCATCGACGAGCTGAAGGCGAATACGCGCCTGCCGATCGTGGATATCGTCGAAGCGGTGCGCAGCCACGTGCGGCGCAAGTATCCCGACGCGACGCGCATCGGCGTGCTGGCTTCCGACTACGTGCGGGACAAGCGACTCTTCGACGCGTATTTCGAGTCACCGCCATTCGAAGTCGTTTATCCGCGGGCGCACGAGGGTATCGACCTCGTGACGGAGGCCATCTACGGCCCGGACGGCATCAAGCGCGGCAATCTTCGCGGCCGGCCGGTCGAGTTGTTGCGCCGCGCATGCGAGGACCTGGCCGATCAGGGCGTGCAGGTCATCGTCCCGGGGCTGACCGAGATCGCGCTGGTCGCGGACGAAATCGGCCCGCAGCGCGTGCCGCTCGTGGATTCGAATCTGGCGTACGCGCAGTATGCGGTGACCGGGGCGCCGGGCTCGCGTGCGGCGACGTTCAAGATCGGCGTGGTCGGCGGGGTGGGCCCGGCCGCGACGGTCGATTTCCTGGACAAGATCGTGCGCAATACGCCGGCGTCGCGCGACCAGGACCATATCAAGCTGCTGGTCGAACAGAATCCGCAGATTCCGGACCGAACCGAGAACCTGGTGGGCGCCGGCGCGGATCCGACGATCTCCCTGTACGCGACCTGCAAGAAGCTCGAGGACGGCGATGCCGACGTCATCGCGATCCCGTGCAACACCGCGCATGCGTTCGTCGAGCGGATCCAGCCTTACCTCGGCATTCCGATCGTCAACATGCTGACCGTCACGGTCGCCTATCTGCGCGACACCTATCCGGCGCTGCGGGAGGTCGGCGTGCTGGCGACGTCCGGCACGATCGAAAGCGGGGTCTATCAAAGGGCGCTGGAATCGCAAGGGCTCCGGCAGGTGGCGCCCGGGCCGGCGTTGCAGGCGCGCGTGATGGAAGCGATCTACGGCAAGCAGGGCGTCAAGGCTGGCTTCACGACCGGACAATGCGAGGACGATATCGGTGCGGCCGTCGAGGCGTTGATTGCCGACGGTGTGAGCGTGATCGTGCTTGGATGCACCGAGCTGCCGATCCTGCTGCCGGGCGGCGAATATGTCGCGCGGGACGGGCGCCGGGCGACGCTCGTCGATCCGACCGAGGTGCTTGCACGCGCGTGCATTGCCTGTGCGACGGCGGGCGGCGGCTGATTCGGTTCCTGTTTGGGGCGAACGTCGATGACGTGGCCGAGGCGCTGTTCGTGCACCTCGGCACGTGGTCAGGTTCTGCCAGCGTCGCCGGCGCCCGGCCGGGCCGCGCGCGTGATGAACGGGTATCCCGATGCGGGCGCCGCGGCGTCATCCTTGTACGAGGAAAAAGCGTAGTTCAGCAACTGCGCCGCCCCCGATATTCTTGCGGCCGCAGTGGGCGCGCCGAGGACTACCGCGAACACGCGGCGCTTCATCGCCGGGGCTTGCTGCGGCCGGCTCGCGGTCGCGACGATGCAATAGCCGGCGGCCGCGGTGTGCCCAGTCTTCAGGCCGTCCACGGACGGATCCATGCCCAGCAGCCAGTTCTTGTTGCGTTTTTCGAATTTTCCGTACGCGACGTGGCGTACGCGATGCCGTGTCGGCATCGCGTGATGCGTGTGCGGCATACGGCCGGAAAGCGTGGGCCGTATGTCGTCGTGATGCATACCCGCCGAGCGTCGTTCAGCGTGCGCTGTCGATGATCGAACCGCCGTCTGGCGTGAGGCTGTAGCCCGTCAGGAACTGAGCGTCCTTGCTGGCGAGGAACAGGACGACCGGCGCGATGTCGTCGTCGGGTGTGCCGAATCGACCCAGCGGGTTGGTCGGCGGCGGCACGTCGGCACGCTCGCCCCACGTTTGCGCCAACGGCAGCACATTGTTGACCGTGATCCCGTCGGCCGCCCATTCACGTGCGGCGGTTCTCGTCAGCGCGCGCACGGCTTCCTTCGCCATGTTGTACGGACCGTACCCTGCGAGGCCCATGACGCCGGCCATCGAACCGAAGTTGATCACGCGGCCAGCGCCGCTCGCTTTCAGGTGCGGGTAGGCCGCCTGCATCATCCGCAGGTACGCGATGGGCCCGAGATCGAAGTTGCGTTGCAGTTGCTCCACCGACAAATCGGCGATCGACGAAAACGGCGCGGACGGATCGAACGCATTGTTCACGAGGATGTCGATGCCGCCGCAGGTCGTGGCGACCTTGTCGACGGCCGCGTTGATCTGGTCGGCGCTGCCGAGATCGCAAGGGATGCCGAGCGCATGGCCGCCGGCGGCCTCGATGTCGGCCACGACCGAATCGACGTTGGCAGGCGTGAGCGACATGACCGCCACCGTTGCGCCTTCGGCAGCGAACCGTTTTGCGGTGGCGCGTCCGATTCCCCGGCCGGCGCCCGTGACGATGGCAATTTTCCCGCTGAGTCGGGCCATGATGTTCTCCTTTAACCGATGGTTGCGTGACGCATCGTCGCGACGATGCCGTACGGCGACGGGATGTCGCGCGCCGCGTTTTGCGTGATGAATGAAACGACGAGACAGACGAGGGCGATTGCCGCCGGCAGCGCGCCGCGTGGCTGGCGAACGCCTATGTGTGCCAGCGCGGAAAGCAGCAGGTGATAGAAGATGCCTGCGTACGCGAGATCACTGAGCGGCACGTAAGCACGCGTCAGGATGGCCGCCACGGCGGCGATTTTCACGACGGTCAGGAGCGGCACGAGATACGCGGGATAGCCTAACCCGACGAGGGTTGTGCGGATCAGATCCCGCTTGACGATGTAGAGCGTCGCGGACGCGAGGTAGAGCAGTGACAGCAATGCGGTGCTGATCCAGTAGGCAAGATTTGCAGCCATGGGTTGCGGTTTCCTGTGTTTCGTCGCTATCGACTTGGCGCAAGAATGTCGTCTAAGATGAATGCCCGCAAGTAGGATGATTTGCTGTCTGTTGGTATGGAAAAGATGACTAAAGACGCCGGCGAAGTGAACATGCACGACGAAATGCGGCGTGCATTCGCGCTGCTGTCCGGCAAGTGGAAGCTGGAGATCATGTGGCTGCTCAACCAGCACGTCTATCGTTTCGGAGAACTACGGAAGGCAATTCCGGGTATCACGCAGCACATGCTGACGGCTCAGTTGCGTGAGCTCGAAGCGGACGGCTTGATTGCCCGCACGGTGTTCGCGGAAGTGCCGCCGCGCGTCGAATACGAAATCACCGAAAAGGCGCGCGGCCTCGGGCCGACGATGGAGGCGCTGACGGCGTGGTGGAACGAGTACGGGCGAACCGTGCCGGCCAGGCCACCGGGGCGTGGACGCAAAGCCGGTCTCGGCAAGGCGTAGCCGGAGTGATCTGGCGCGTTTTCACGAATTCGCGCCGTTCATGGAAAACTGTATGAATATACAGTATAGTGTCCGTCGAAATCGAGCCGCACAGGTGCAACCTTCGCGGCCCGTGCGCCGCGCCTGCGGGCATCCGCCGCAGCGTTCCGGCACCGTGAAATCCGGCTAACTCATTCAGACGGGCAGGCAAATTGTCATCCAGCAATCTGATCCGCATTCGCGGAGCACGTCAGCACAACCTCAAGAATCTCGATCTCGACCTGCGCACCGGCGAGATGACGGTCGTCACCGGCCCGTCGGGCTCAGGCAAGTCGAGTCTCGTGTTCGACACGCTGTACGCGGAAGGCCAGCGGCGCTACGTCGAGACGTTCAGCGCGTACGCGCGGCAGTTCCTCGACCGGATGGACCGCCCGCAGGTCGAGCGTGTCGACGGCGTGCCGCCTGCGATCGCGATCGACCAGACCAACCCGGTGCGCAGTTCGCGTTCGACCGTCGGCACGATGACCGAGCTGAACGATCACCTGAAGCTGCTGTACGCGCGCGCGGCCGAGCTGTTCGACCGCAAGACCGCGCGGCAGGTGCGGCACGACACGCCGGAGACGATCTACGCGGATCTCGTCGCGCGCACGCAGGCGGACGATCCGCGCGTCGTCGTCACGTTCCCGGTCGAGCTGCCCGAAACGGTGTCCGACGAAGAAATCGCGCAGTGGCTGTCGGCGAGCGGCTACACGCGCGTGCAGGCGCAGCGCGAAGTCGCGTCGCCCACCGGGCCGCGCAAGATGCTCGACGTGGTGGCCGACCGCTTCCGCGTGCAGCAGGCCGACAAGGTGCGTGTCGTCGAGGCGATCGAGGCGTCGCTGAAGCGCGGCGGCGGGCGCGTGAACGTGTACGTGCTCGCGGCGGAGCCGGAAACCCCGGATGGCACGGCCGCCGAGCCGCAGGTATGGCGCTTCTCCACCGGGCTGCACGATCCCGACAGCGACCTGCGCTACGCGGAGCCGCAAGCGGCGCTGTTCTCGTTCAACTCGGCGTACGGCGCGTGCGAAACCTGCCGCGGCTTCGGCCGCGTGATCGGCGTCGATCTCGGCCTCGTGATCCCCGACGCGCGCAAGACGCTGCGCGGCGGCGCGATCAAGCCGATGCAGACACCCGCCTGGAAGGAATGCCAGGACGACCTGATGCGCTATGCGGCGAAAGCCGGCATCCCGCGCGACACGCCGTGGTCCGAGCTGTCGGACGCCGAGCGCGACTGGGTCGTCAACGGCTCGCCGGACTGGAACGGCAAGTGGCAGAGCCAGTGGTACGGCGTGAAGCGCTTCTTCGGCTATCTCGAATCGAAAGCGTACAAGATGCATATCCGCGTGCTGCTGTCGAAATACCGCAGCTACACGCCGTGCGACGTGTGCGGCGGCGCGCGCCTGAAGACGGAGTCGCTGCAATGGCGGCTCGGCTCGAAGGAGAACGCCGACGCGGTGCTCGCGCCCGCCGATCGCTTCCTGCCGCGCGGCGTCGACTGGTCGCGCGCGCAGCTCGAGGCGCTGCCGGGCCTGACCGTGCACGACCTGATGCTGTTGCCGATCGAGCGCATCCGCCGCTTCTTCGACGACATCACGCTGCCGAGCGCGCTGCTCGACGATGCGCTGAAGCTGCTGCTCGCCGAGGTGCGCACGCGCCTGAAATACCTGTGCGACGTCGGGCTCGGCTACCTGACGCTCGACCGGCAGAGCCGCACGCTGTCGGGCGGCGAGGTGCAGCGGATCAACCTGACCACGGCGCTCGGCACGTCGCTCACGAAAACCCTGTTCGTGCTCGACGAACCGAGCATCGGGCTGCATCCGCGCGATCTCACGCGGATCGTCGAGGCGATGCAGCGGCTGCGCGACGCGGGCAATACGCTGGTCGTGGTCGAACACGATCCGTCGGTGATGCTCGCGGCCGACCGGCTGATCGACATGGGCCCCGGCCCGGGCGAGCGCGGCGGCACGATCGTCTACGACGGCACGCCGGGCGATATCCGCTCCGCGCGCACGCTGACGGGCGAGTATCTCGGCGGCCGCAAGCATGTCGCGCATGCGTCGAACTGGGCGCGCCGCGTGGTCGACGCGAACACGCCGCGCATCGTGCTCGAAGGCGCGAGCGAACACAACCTGCGCGACGTGACGGTCGAGATCCCGCTGCAGCGGCTCGTCTGCGTGACGGGCGTGTCGGGGTCCGGCAAATCCACGCTGCTGCAGGATGTGCTCTATCCGGCGATGGCGCGGCACCACGGCAAGGCGACCGAGTCGCCGGGCGCGTTCCGCAATCTCACGGGCGCCGACCAGGTGGGCGACGTCGTGTTCGTCGACCAGTCGCCGATCGGCAAGACCACGCGTTCGAACCCGGCGAGCTACGTCGGCGCGTTCGACGAGATCCGCAAGCTGTTCGCGAAGGCGCCGCTCGCGCTGCAACGCGGCTACGGCGCCGGCACGTTCAGCTTCAACTCGGGCGACGGCCGGTGCCCGACCTGCGGCGGCTCGGGCTTCGAGCACATCGAGATGCAGTTCCTGAGCGACGTCTACCTGCGCTGCCCGGACTGCGACGGCAGCCGCTACCGTGCCGAGATCCTCGAAGTGCGCATCGAGCGCAACGGCCGCGCGCTGAGCATCGCCGACGTGCTCGATCTCACGGTGAGCGAAGCGGCCGCGTTCTTCGCGACCGACGCCGAGGTGCTGCGCGTGCTGCAGCCGATCGTCGACGTCGGCCTCGAATACGTGAAGCTCGGCCAGCCGGTGCCGACGCTGTCGGGCGGCGAAGCGCAGCGCCTGAAGCTGGCCGGTTTCCTCGCCGAATCGGCGGCGGCGGCCAACGGGCGCCGGGTCGCGACGGAAGAGGCGCGCATCGCGCGGGCGAAGCTGTTCATGTTCGACGAGCCGACCACCGGGCTGCACTTCGACGACATCGCGAAGCTGATGCAGGCGTTCGGCAAGCTGCTCGCGGCCGGCCATTCGCTGATCGTGATCGAGCACAACCTCGACGTGATCCGCGCGGCCGACTGGCTGATCGATCTCGGCCCGGAAGGCGGCGACGGCGGCGGTCTCGTGCTGTGCGCGGGCACGCCCGACGACGTGAAGGCCTGCGCCGCGTCGCATACGGGCGTGGCGCTGCTGCAGTACGACCGCGCGATGGATGCCGAGCTGGCGCTCGCCGACGAAGGCAAGCCGCTGCAGGCCGTGCTGAACGCGGCGCGCGAGCGGCGTGCGATCGAAGGCGAAGACGTCGTGCGGATCGTCAACGCGCGCGAGCACAACCTGAAGGCACTCGACGTCGACATCCCGCACGGCAAGTTCAACGTGATCACCGGCGTGTCGGGTTCCGGCAAGTCGACGCTCGCGTTCGACATCCTGTTCCACGAAGGCCAGCGCCGTTACCTCGAATCGCTGAACGCGTATGCGCGCTCGATCGTGCAGCCGGCCGGCCGCCCTGAAGTCGACGCGGTGTACGGCATTCCGCCGACGGTGGCGATCGAGCAGCGGCTGTCGCGCGGCGGGCGCAAGAGCACGGTCGCGACCACGTCCGAGGTCTGGCACTTCCTGCGGCTGCTGTACGTGAAGCTCGGCCTGCAGCATTGCATCCACGACGGCACGCCGGTCACGTCGCAATCCGTCGAATCGATCGCCGCGCAGTTGCTGCGCGATCATCGCGGCGAGCACGTCGGGCTGCTCGCGCCGCTCGTCGTCAACCGCAAGGGTGTGTATACCGATCTCGCGAAGTGGGCGAAGGCGCGCGGCAGCACGCATCTGCGGGTCGACGGCGAGTTCGTGCCGGTCGATCCGTGGCCGAAGCTCGACCGTTTCCGCGAGCACACGATCGAGCTGCCGGTGGCCGATATCGTCGTATCGCCGGACAACGAGGCCGAACTGCGGCGCGTGCTCGACGAGACGCTCGAACTCGGCAAGGGCGTGATGCATCTGCTCGCGCCGCTCGACGGGCTGCACGACGCGATGCAGAACGGTCATTCGACCGCGCGCGTCGGCACGGTCAAGGTGCTGTCGGTCAAGCGCGCGTGCCCGGTATGCGGCACGAGCTACCCGGAGCTGGACCCGCGGATGTTCTCGTACAACAGCAAGCATGGCTGGTGCACGACCTGCGTCGGCACCGGCGTCACGCTCACGCGCGAACAGCGCGCCGCGTACGACGACACGGTGCTCGCCGGGGACGATCGCGGCCGCGAGCAGACGCTGCCTTCCGACGAGCAGGAACCGGAAGGCGTCGGCAACGAGCCGTGCCCGGATTGCGGCGGCACGCGGCTGAACCCGTCCGCGCGCGCGGTCACGTTCGACGCGCATCCGATCGTCGAGGTCGCGCAATGGACGGTGTCCGACACGCGGCGCTGGATCGACGGGCTGGAACTGACGGGGCGCGACGCGCAGATCGCGCGCGACATCGTCAGCGAGATCGGCAGCCGCCTCGCGTTTCTCGAGGAAGTCGGGCTCGGCTACCTGAGCCTCGATCGCGCGGCGCCGAGCCTGTCGGGCGGCGAAGCGCAGCGCATCCGGCTCGCCGCGCAGCTCGGCAGCAACCTGCAGGGCGTGTGCTACGTGCTCGACGAACCGACGATCGGCCTGCATCCGCGCGACAACCAGATCCTGCTGGACGCGCTGCGCAAGCTCGGCGACAAGGGCAATACGCTCGTCGTCGTCGAGCATGACGAGGACACGATCCGCCGTGCCGATCACATCATCGACGTCGGCCCGGGCGCGGGCAAGCGCGGTGGCACGCTGGTCGCGCAGGGCGCGGTTGCGGATCTGGCCGCGCAGTCCGATTCGGTGACGGGGCGCCTGCTCGCGCAGCCGATGACGCACCCGCTGCAGCCGCGCCGCAGCGTGAGCCTGCCGGGCAAGAAGGGCGGCGCCGCGGTGCCGGACGCCTGGCTGACCGTGCATGGCGCACGGCTGCACAACCTGCGCGACGTCACGGTCGGCATTCCGCTCGCGCGGCTCGTCGCGGTCACGGGCGTGAGCGGCTCGGGCAAATCGACGCTCGCGCGCGACGTGCTGATGACGAACCTGCTCGATGCGGTCGGCCGCCCGGTGCTGTTGTCGGCGGCCACGCGGCGCGCACGCAAGGCCGCGCAGCAGGACGCGCCGGCCGCCAACCGCCGCTCGAGCGTGCTCGCGCGCAGCGCGCCGCGGCCGTCGCTGAACGTCACGCATGCGTGGCAGGGCTGCGAGTCGCTGAGCGGCTGGGAGCAGATCGATCGCGTGCTCGAAGTCGACCAGACGCCGATCGGCAAGACGCCGCGCTCGTGCCCGGCCACCTATATCGGCGTGTGGGACACGATCCGCAAGCTGTTCGCCGATACGCTGGAGGCGCGTGCGCGCGGCTACACGGCGTCGCGTTTCTCGTTCAATACCGGCGACGGGCGCTGCCCCGCCTGCGAAGGGCAAGGCGTGCGCACGATCGGGATGAGTTTCCTGCCCGACGTGAAGGTGCCGTGCGACGTGTGCCACGGGCAGCGCTTCAACCCGGAGACGCTCGCCGTCACGTGGCGCGGCCGGAACATCGGCGACGTGCTGACGATGGAGATCGACGAGGCCGTGGCGTTCTTCGCGCCGATCTCGAACATCGCGCATCCGCTTCAGCTGATGAAGGACGTCGGCCTCGGCTACCTGACGCTCGGCCAGCCGTCGCCCACGCTGTCGGGCGGCGAGGCGCAGCGCATCAAGCTCGTCACCGAGCTGACGAAGGTGCGCGACGACATCACGCGGCGCGGCCAGAAAGCGCCGCACACGCTGTATGTGCTCGACGAACCGACGGTCGGCCTGCACATGGCGGACGTCGCGAAGCTGATCCGCGTGCTGCATCGGCTCGTCGATGCGGGGCACAGCGTCGTCGTGATCGAGCATGACCTCGATGTGATCGCGGAAGCCGACTGGATCATCGATCTCGGGCCGGAAGGTGGCGTGGGCGGCGGCACGATCGTCGCGGCGGCGGCGCCGGAAGCGCTCGTGCAGGTGAGCGCGAGCCACACCGGGCAGGCGCTCCGGCCCGTGCTGGCGCGAACGGGTGCGGACGAGGGGGAAGCCGAGCGCGAGGGAGAAGCGCGGGTAGGGTGAACGCCACGGTGCGTATCGACGGCCCCGGTGTCGGGTGATCGTCCTCCCCGGCCACAAAGACATGGCCGGGGAGGGCGACGAGATCCGGCTCATACATCCTGTACCGACAGGTGTTTTCCCGGGTATGCGATTTCGACGCCCTACTGGCGTCACGGGGCACGCAAGCCGTCCCGGGGCGGCAGGTCAAAACGGCGAGTGATCCGAGCGGCATCGCGCGTCGTCGTTCACCGTGCGCACCACACGCCTGCGTCAGCAACCGTCGATCGTGCGGCAAGCTCATGCCGCCGCGATTACCGGTGCGGCCGCAGCATGCGTGTCGGCAGCGTTTTCCTCCTGCTTCGGGAAAAACCGCAAAATCTGCAAACCCGCCGACCCTACATGGCGCCTCCAGGAGCCCGCCATTGAAACCCCGAACCCTTACCCAATACGCCCGGCGCATGGAGCCCGTCCTGCGCTGGCTGGCAAGCCACCCCGACGCCGGGCCGGATCTGTATGGCTGCCCGCGAGCGGCATGGTGCCGGCCGACTTCCCGATGTTCGAGCAGGACCTGAACGACCCGCGCAGCACGCCGCCCGCACAGTGGCAGACGCGCATCTGCTTGCCGTTGAAGTAAGCGCCGCGCGGCCCGGCGGATACACGCCGGGGCCTCGCAGCAACGGCCTGCCCCGGCCGGGTTTGCCCGCCGCGGCAGGCTGCGATCGCCCTGGCTAGCGCCCGTTCGCGCCTACGGGACGGTTCACCCCCTAGCCCAGCCAGCGCGCATCGGGCCAGTCGCCCTGGTCGAACGTAGCCTTCACGCAGTCGAGCAGCACGCCGACCACGCAGCGCACCGGCGCCGTGGCCTGCCGGCTGCTGGGCGCCGCGAGCACGATCGTGCGCCTGACGCCCGGCGACGCGAGCGGCGCCGCGGTCAGGCTACCGCGCTCCACCTCCTGCGTCACGCCGACAGCCGGCAGGATCGTCCAGCCGTGGCCTTGCGCGACCAGTTCCTTCTGCACGCTCAGCGCGTTGGTTTCGGCGAAGACCTGCAACGTCACGCCCGCCTCGGCCGCCGCGTGCTCGATTGCGGCGCGCAGGCCCTGTGGTGCAGAAGGCAGGATGAACGGCTCGCACGCGACCCGCTCGAGCGACACCGGCCGCTTGTGCGACAGCCCGACGGACGGCGCGGCGACGACCCACAGGCTTTCCTCGATCAACGCCTTGACATGCAGCGCGGGCGTCTCCTTCTGCCCGTACAGCAGCGCCGCATCGACATCCCCCGCTTCGAGCCAGTCCTGCAGGTGGCCCGCGTAGCCGATCGTGAGCCGCAGGCGGATGTGCGGATAGCGCCGCGCCACCTCGCCCGCCAGCCGCGTGGCCAGCAGATCCGACGTGCTGGCCAGCAGCCCGATGCTCACGATGCCCGCCACCGGCCCCTCGGTCGGCTGGATCTCGGCCTTGGCCCGCGCCACCTCGTTGAGGATGCGGCGCGCGTATTCGAGCATCGTCTTGCCCGACGGCGTGAGCTGCATGCCGTGCCGGCTACGGTCGAACAGCTCCGTCCCCATGTCCTCCTCGAGCAGGCGCAGCTGGCGCGACACGGCCGGCTGCACGAGATTCAACAGGCTCGACGCACGGGTGACGTTGCCCGTTTCGGCCACGGTGACGAACGCGCGCAGTTGCTTGAGATCCATCGCGGATACCTCGATGCCAAAAACTGATCTATCGATCAGGAAATTCTATTGTTTAAGAAATCCATCAAAATCTATTATGGCTGCAACCCTAGCCGATGACGAAACACGATTCATGAGCGCCTCCGTTTTCTCCGCCCCCGACCAGTACCAGGCAATCCGCGATGCGGTACGCGGCCTGTGCAATCAGTTTCCGGCCGACTACCACCGCAAGATCGACGAGGCGCGCGGCTACCCCGAAGCGTTCGTCACGGCCCTCACGCAGGCCGGCTGGCTGGCCGCGCTGATTCCGCAGGAATACGGCGGCCCGGGGCTGTCGATGGCCGAGGCGTCGGTCATCATGGAAGAGATCAACCGCTCCGGCGGCAATTCGGGCGCGTGCCACGGCCAGATGTACGTGATGAACACCATCGTGTTCAGCGGCACCGAAGCGCAGAAACAGCGCTACCTGCCGCGCATCGCGGCGGGCGAACTGCGCGTGCAGTCGATGGGCGTGACCGAGCCCACCACCGGCAGCGACACCACCCAGCTCAAGACCACGGCCGTGAAGAAGGACGGCCGCTGGGTCATCAACGGCCAGAAGGTGTGGATCTCGCGCGTCCCGCATAGCGACCTGCTGATCCTCCTTGCGCGCACGACGCCGCTGGACCAGGTGCAGAAGAAGAGCGACGGGCTGTCGTGCTTCATCGTCGAGCTGGACAAGGCGATCGGCAACGGCCTGACGGTGCGTCCCATCCTCAACATGGTCAACCACGAGACCAACGAGCTGTTCTTCGACAACCTGGAGCTGCCGGAAGACGCGTTGCTCGGCACCGAAGGCAAGGGGCTGAAGGTGATCTTCGACGGCCTGAACGCCGAGCGCACGCTGATCGCGGCCGAGTGCATCGGCGACGGCTACTGGTTCCTCGAGAAGGCCCGCGACTACGCGAGCGAGCGCACGGTGTTCGGCCGCCCGATCGGGCAGAACCAGGGTATCCAGTTCCCGCTGGCCGAATCGTTCATCGAGCTGGAGGCCGCGAACCTGATGCGCTGGCGCGCCTGCGAGAAGATCGATGCGCGCCAGAACGCCGGCGTCGAGGCCAACATGGCCAAGTACCTGGCCGCGAAGGCAAGCTGGGAAGCGGCCAATGCGTGCCTGCAGACGCACGGCGGCTTCGGCTTCGCCTGCGAATACGACGTGGAGCGCAAGTTCCGCGAAACGCGCCTGTACCAGGTCGCACCGATTTCCACCAACATGATCCTCGGGCATGTGGCCGAGCACGTGCTGCAGCTCCCCCGTTCCTACTGATTCCCGATGCGATCGTGTTCGGGCCGGCCAACGTACCGTGACGGTGCCGGCGGCCTCTGCGACGCATCCATCATCGAGCACGAAACGACATGAGTCTCGAGCCTCCCGAATCCTTCGACGCGTGGATTGGTCGCAGCGAAAGCCGTGCGGACCGGATTACCCAGGCCCCCGTCCGTCTGCTGCGGGCGACACTGGACTACGCGAACCCCTCCGAATTACCCGCGACGCTACCGCCGCTTTGGCACTGGCTGTACTTCCTGCCGGGCGAGCGACAGTCGAACATCGGCGTCGACGGTCACCCGCAGCGCGGCGGCTTCCTGCCGCCCGTCACGCTGCCGCGCCGCATGTGGGCCGGCGGACGGCTGCAGTTCCTGCGTCCGCTGGCTATCGACGCGCCCGTGCAACGCCGGTCAACGATCCTCAGCGTGCAGAGTAAATCCGGCCGAAGCGGCCGGCTGGTTTTCGTCGCCGTGCTGCACGAGACGAACGACGCCGAGGGTGTGGCCATCCGCGAAGAACAGGACATCGTGTATCGCGATGCGCCGCCTTCCACCGCGGCTGGCACACCGGCACCCCAGCCGGCATCGGCACCGACCGACGAACAGTATTCGCGCGTCGTCACACCCGACCCGGTGCTGTTGATGCGCTTTTCCGCACTGACGTTCAACGGTCACCGGATTCACTATGACCGGCCCTACGCGATGCAGGAAGAAGGCTATCCGGGCCTGGTGGTGCACGGCCCGCTGATCGCGATGCTGCTGATGGAGGAACTGCGCCGCACGCACCCTGACAAGACCATTCGCCGCTTCGAGTTCAAGGCCGTCAGTCCGTTGTTCGACACTGCGCCGTTCACGGTGAACGGAAAACTCGAAGGTCATGCCGCCTGCCTGTGGGCGCGCGGCCCGCAAGGACAGCTGGCCATGCAGGCCAGCGCTGAACTGGAATAACGATCCGACCATGCAAGCTCGAAAAGGCCCCCTCAGCGGGATGACCGTCGTCACGCTCGAACACGCGATCGCCGCGCCGTTCTGCACGCGTCAGCTCGCCGACCTGGGCGCCCGCGTCATCAAGGTGGAACGGCCCGGCGTCGGCGATTTCGCGCGCGCCTACGATCACCGTACACGCGGTCTCGCCTCGCACTTCGTGTGGACCAACCGGTCGAAGGAAAGCCTCACGCTGGACCTGAAGCAACCCGCCGCGCAGGAAGTGCTGGGCGAGCTCGTGGCGCAGGCCGACGTGCTGGTGCAGAACCTCGCACCCGGCGCCGCCGCGCGTATGGGCCTGTCGTTCGACGTGTTGCACGCGAAGCACCCGGGGCTCATCGTCTGCGATATCTCCGGCTATGGCGCCGACGGTCCTTACCGCGACAAGAAAGCCTACGATCTGCTGATCCAGAGCGAGGCGGCGTTTTTGTCGATCACGGGCACGGCGGACGAGCCCAGCAAGGCGGGGACGTCGATCGCCGATATCGCGGCGGGCATGTATGCGTACACGGGCGTCCTCACCGCGCTGCTGCAGCGCGGCGTCACGGGCACGGGCTCGCACGTGGAAATTTCGATGCTCGAGGCGCTGGCCGAGTGGATGGGCTTCCCGATGTACTACGCGTACGACGGCCAGGAGCCGCCTGGCCGCAACGGCGCGGCACACGCGACCATCTACCCGTACGGTCCGTTCAAGGCCGGCGACGGCCGGGTCGTGATGCTCGGCCTGCAGAACGAGCGCGAATGGAAAGCGTTCTGCGACGTCGTGCTGCGCGCCCCGGCGCTCGCGACCGACCCGCGCTTCGATGCCAACGTGCGCCGTTCGGCGCATCGTGTCGAACTGAAGGTCGCGATCGAACACGCGTTCGCGTCGCTGACTGCGCAGGAGGTGATTGCGCGCCTGGACGAAGCGCAGATCGCCAACGCCGCCGTCAACCAGGTGGGCGACCTCTGGACGCATCCGCAACTGCAGGCGCGCCGGCGCTTTCGCACGGTCGATTCGCCGGCCGGCGACCTGCAAGCCTTGCTGCCGCCCGCAACGGTCGACAGCTTCGATGCCCGCATGGATCCGGTGCCCGCGCTGGGCGAGCACAGCACGGCGATCCTGCGCGAACTCGGGCGCACCGACGCCGAGATCGACCAATTGCGCGCCGCCGGCGTGATCTGAACCATGTCCACGATCCTCACGCCCGTACGGCACGCGCGCAGTCTCCTGTTCGTGCCGGCCACCCGCCCCGAGCGCTTTGCCAGGGCGCTCGATTCGGCCGCCGACTGCATCGTCATCGACCTCGAGGATGCCGTCTCCGTGGACAGCAAGGACAGTGCACGCGAGCAACTCGCGCAGCATCTTCCGCTGCTGACACCGGAGCAGCGCTCGCGCACCATCGTGCGGGTGAACGCGGCCGGCACGCCGTGGCACGACGCGGACCTCGCGCTTCTGAGCGCCTGGGCCGCGCAGGGCGTGGTGGCGATGCTGCCCAAGTCCGAAGACGCCGGTGCATTGCGCCGCGTTGCGGAACAGCTCGGCGACGACGCGTGCATCGTCGCGCTGATCGAATCGCTGGCCGGGCTCGATGCGGCCGATGCGCTGGCGCACGACCGGCAGGTCGTGCGCATCGCGTTTGGTCATCTCGATTTCCAGCTCGACCTCGGCATGCGCGCGACGCCTGACGAACCGGAACTGGCCTTTGCACGCAATGCGCTCGTGGCCGCATCGCGGCGCGCCCGGCTACCCGCGCCGATCGACGGCGTGACGACGTGTACCGATGACGCCGAGCGCCTGATGGCCGATGCCCGACGCGCCCGCGCGTTCGGTTTCGGCGGCAAGCTGTGCATCCACCCGGCCCAGGTTACCGGTGTGAACGACGCGATGGGTTATTCGGAACACGAGCAGGCGTGGGCGCGCCGTGTGATCGACGAAGCCGCAAGGCACGGCGGCGCAGTTTTCAGCCTGGACGGCCGCATGGTCGATCTCCCGGTGATCCGCGCGGCCGAAACGATCGTCGCCAGTCGGCGAGCGTGACCGCTGCGCGGCATGCCGCCAGAGAGCCGCCGTTGCAAAAGCATGTGCGGTATCCGGCGCCACCCGTCGCTTTGAAGAGGGGCTCGCCGAGATGCTTTTTACGTCCTGCCGCGTGCAATCACGCCTGCGGCGCGACGGATGCGCCGGTGATGCGATGCCGCCGCAGCGAATCCGCGACGAAGCCCGACGCCTTCATTTCCTCGACGAACGCATTCAGCGCCGCGGCGGCCGCTTCGCCGCGGCTCTTCGGTACCCCCATTGCCTGCCGGATCACCATGAACCGCTCGTCGAGCAGGCGCAGGCCGGGCGTTTTCGCCGCGTCGGCCTCGAGCTGCTGCTTCACGCCTGCGGCCACTTCCAGTTGCTGTTCGAGGAAGGTCTGCACGACGGCTTGCGACGTCGGCGCACGCACGATCTGCGCGGCCTTCAGTTCGCGCGTGAGGAACAGGTCATAGGCGCTGCCCTTGCCGACGGTCACGCGATTGCCGGGCTGGTCGACGTCCGCGTTCGTGCGGATCGGCGACGCATCGCGCACGAGATAGAACCCCTCGATCAGCACGTACGGCGCCGTGAACGCGACCGTCTCGCCGCGCAGCGGATCGACCGCGAAGAAACCGAAATCGGCACGCTCGTCGGTCAGCGCCTGCACCGATTTTCCGGCGGCGTCGAACACCACGAGCTCCAGCTCGGCCGACAGGCGTTCGGCGAACGCGCGCGCGAGATCGATCGACACGCCGAACGGTTCGCCCGTCGCCGGGTCGAGGTTCGCGAGGATCGGGTTGCCGAGATTGATCGACGCGCGCAGCTTGCCGGTCGGCGTGAACGCGGAGAGGACGGAGGGGGCGAGGGGCATGGAAGGCTCGTTCGGTCGTAGGGTCAGAGTTCGGGGTGCGTCGATGCGCGATGGTGTGTCGGCATCGAGCTTATCACCCGGCTTTCGTCATGACGCAGCGGCGAGCGGTTCAGGCCTGCCTGCATTGCCATCCCGGAGATGCGAGACATCTGCCTTCCGCCACTCGAGGCTTCCCGGGTATTCCGATAGCGTCCGCAAACAACCTTCAGATATTTGATTTCGAAACGATTCGTGAGGGCGGCGTGCCTGCGGCGACCGGAGGTGTCCCTGACGTAGTGTCGGGATTTCCCTAGGCTGACAAGGATCGCACGGCGTTATTAAATAAATCAACATGATTTATTTAATAACGCCGTGCGCCTATTCGAAAGCGAACTTCGTCGTCCCGAACGATCGATGTCGCATGCAACCCGCGGCTGTGGATGGTCGGACGCGTGCATCGAAGTTAGTTTGATGTCGGATTGTGCAAGCGTCTCTGGAAGCGTGAAATGGAAGCAAAGTGGCTTGAGGATTTCCTGAGTCTGGCCGACACGAAGAGTTTTTCGCGTGCGGCACGTACCCGGCACCTTACCCAGTCGGCATTCAGCAGACGAATTGCCGCACTCGAAACCTGGATGGACGCGAAGCTGGTCGACCGCAGCATCAATCCGGTCGCGCTGACGCCGGCCGGCCAGATGTTCCGCGGGCTCGCCGCGGACATCCTGCGCAGCATGTATGCGGCGCGCAATCTCGTGAACGGCTACGACCAGTTCGCGGCCAGCGACCAGGTCGTGCGTTTCGCGGTCGCCCATACGCTCGTGTTCACGCTGTTTCCCGAATGGCTCAAGCAGCTGAACGACGAGGTCGGTCACGTGACCACGCGCGTCAACGCGGTGAACGTGCCGGAAGGCGTGCAGCAGCTCGTCGAAGGCGAATGCGACCTGCTGCTCGGCTATCACCATCCGCAACTGCCGATCGTGCTCGATCCGAACCATTTCCCGTTCGTCACGCTCGGCGTCGAACGGATCCTGCCGGTGTCGACACCCGACGCGCGCGGCAAGCCGGTATTCGAACTGCCGGGCACGCTGGACGCGCCGCTACCGCTGCTCGCGTATTCGTCGGGCGCGTTCCTCGGCAACGTCGTCGAGATGCTGCTGCTGAACGCCACCAGGCCGTATGCGTTGCAGCGGTGCTTCGAGACGCACATGTCCGAGGCATTGAAGGGCATGGTCGTGGCCGGGCACGGGATCGGCTGGCTGCCGGAAAGTTGTATGACGAAAGAGTTGACCGACGGCAGCCTCGTGAGTGCAGGCGGCTTGTCCTGGGGCACGGAACTCGAAGTGCGCTTATATCGTTCGAGCCGCAAAGTCGGGGTGGCGGCAGAGGCGCTGTGGTCGCATCTCGTCCGGGGTTCGTCCCTGCCGGCCGGGTAGTCGGGCGAGTGAACACCGCCCGGTAAGCGAGTCGGCCGCCGGCGCAGGAACCAACGCCAGCCATCTTGCCGGCGACCTTACGGTACGACCGGCGTCAGGTACTGCTTCGTCGATACTGACTGGCTGCCAAAGCCGGAGCGCCTGCTCGAGATCCAAAGAGGCGTGAATGACCCGTGCACTCCCCGTGCAAATCGTGAATGCGTGCGCGGCTGGCCCGCACCGCGTCAGTGCGTGTCGAGCACTTCGAAGCGGTACGCGATTTCGGTCGGTGCGTCGGGATCCAGCGCGAGTGCGGTGGGCACGCCACGCGCGTTGATCGGATTCGATGCCAGTGACGTTGCGCAGCCGAGCTCGAACGCGCTCGCGACCGGTTCGACGCCGACGCACAGATTGCGGCCGTTCCATGGCGCGTACGTGCGGCCGCGGTTGCTGATCCACAGCAGCAGCGACGGCAGCGCGTCCGCGTCCCACGTGAGCCGGTAGCGCGTGCGTGCGTCGTCGTCGGTTAGCGTGACGGCGCCGTCGATGCCGCACAGCTGCACGATTTCCTCGGTCGCGTCGGCAAGCGGCAGGCGATCGAATGCGCCGGTGCCGCCGTCGGCGAGCGGCACGCGGTCGAGCGCTTCGAACATCGCGCCCGCGCGTGCGCGCGACACGCCAGGCTCAGGGCCCGCCGGGTGAACGATGCCGAACCGGAACGCGCCCGGCTCGATCCGGAACGCGCCCGCGAGCTCGGGCAACGCGAGATTGGGATGCAGGCCGGCCGGACGGCGGGCGGGGGCGCGCGCGTCGATCCGCAGCACGATGTCGAGCGCCGCGCGCGACGGATCCGCGCGGACGATGCGTGTGAGCCGCCTGATCGGCGAGTGCTCCGGGTAGTCGATCGCGATTTCTATCTCGAGCGCGGTCTGCTTCACGAGCGACCACGTGCCGACGCAGCCGTAGCCGTGCTGCAGGTCGTCGCTCGCGTCGTACGCGGCAATCGGCGTCGCGGCTGCTTCGCGCCAGCCGTCGGGCAGGCCGTCGGGGGCATACGGCACGCCGAACGGCACACACGGGAATTCGTTGCGCATCGCGCCGAGCAGGCCCGCCGGCTGCGGCTCCGGCCGGCCGAGCCACGGCGCTTCGTAGAACGGCTTGATCGTGCGGCCGTCGAGCGCGAACGAGACGCCGCCGAGCATGCCGCCTTTCGCGTAGACATCGAACGCGCCGTGCGTCCATTCGAGGTGCCAGATTGTTTCCATAGGGTCGTTGCGTGTGGTCGCGGGCGGTGCCGCATTCGGTTTCTAGTTGTCTTCCTCGCGCCAGCACGTGTCGTGCCGCGCGAGCAGCGCGCTCGACTGCGTGGGCCCCCAGTTGCCGGCCGTGTACGGTTTCGGCGCACTGTTCATGCCGAGGATGGGCGCGACCCACTGCCACGCGGCTTCCTGCTCGTCGCGCCGCACGAAGAGCGCGAGGCGCCCGGCGATCACGTCGAGCAGCAGGCGCTGGTACGCCTCCATCCGGTCCTGCTGGAAGAAGCGGGCGAACGCGAGATCGAGGTACACGCCCTGCAGCGTCATCCCGAGCCCCGGCTGCTTCGCGAGCGCGCCCATCCGGATCGATTCGTCAGGCTGCAGCCGGATCGTCAGCCGGTTGGAGCCCGGGCGCAGCGCGGCCGGCCCCAGCGCCGAATGCGGTACCGGCTTGAACGTGACGACGATCTCCGCGACGCTTTCCGCAAGCCGCTTGCCGGTGCGCAGGAAGAACGGCACGCCGGCCCACCGCCAGTTGTCGACCTCGGCCTTCAGCGCGATGAACGTCTCGGTGCTGCTGTCCGGCGCGATGCCGGCCTCGTCGAGATAGCCCGGCACCGTCTGCCCGAGGATCGCACCGCTGCGGTACTGGCCGCGCACGACGCTCTGGTGCAGCGCGTCCGCGGACAGCGGCTTCAGTGCGCGCAGCACGCGCAGCTTCTCGCTGCGGACCGCGTCGGCTTCCATCGATTGCGGCGGCTCCATCGCGACGATCGCGAGCAGTTGCAGCAGATGGTTCTGCACCATGTCGCGCAGCGCGCCGGTCTGATCGTAGAACGCGCCGCGCCCGCCGACGCCGAGTTCCTCGGCGACCGTGATCTGGATGTTGTCGATCCATTCGTGGCGCCATAACGGCTCGAACATCACGTTGCCGAAGCGCAGCGCGAACAGATTCTGCACCGCTTCCTTGCCGAGATAATGATCGATCCGGTAGATCTGCTCTTCGGAGAAGATGGTGCCCACCGCGTCGTTGATTGCAGCAGACGACGCGAGATCGTAGCCGAGCGGCTTCTCGAGCACGACGCGCGACGACGGCGGCGCGAGGCCCGCGGCCGCGAGCGAGCGGCAGATCGGCTCGAACAGCGACGGTCCGGTTGCCAGATAGAAGATCCGGCGACCGGGCGCCTGCTCGAGTGCAGCGCCGAGGCGCGCGTACGCGCCGGGCGCGCTCGCGTCGAGCTCGACGTACGCGAGCCGCTCGAGGAAGCCGCGCCATGTATCGTCGTCGAACTGTGCGTCCTTCACGTGCGGGCGCACCGCTTCGTCGACCCAGCGCAGATAGCCGTCGCGGTCGAGCGGCGTCATCGCGACGCCGACGATCCGGCCTTCGGGCGAGAGCAGCCCGTCGCGGTGCGCGGTATACAGCGCCGGCAGGATCTTGCGCATCGCCAGATCGCCGGTGCCGCCGAACAGCACGAACGCGAACGGATCGCGCTCGAACGAGGAGGGCGCGCGTGCGCTCATGGCGTGGCTCCTGCCGGCGCGGGCATCGACTCGCTCATCGCGAGGACTTCGTCGACCGTCGGTGCATACGCGCCCGCATGCGATGCGACGACCGCCGCACAGGCAGCCGCGAAGCGCAGATGGTCGGCCGCCGGCGCATCGGGACGCATCAGCAGGCTGGACATCCAGGCGCCGATACTCGCGTCCCCGCAGCCGACCGTGTCGACGACGGTCGCCGGAAACGCCGGCTGGAATGTCGACGCGTCGCCGTCGAAGAGTTCCATCCCCGATGCGCCGCGGGTCAGCAGCACCGCGGCGTTCGGCGCCCATGCGCGGATCTGCGCGAACGCGGCCGCTTCGTCGAGTTCGGGGAACAGGCCGGCGAGGTCCTCGTCGGATACCTTGATGTAGTCGGCGAGACCGGCCATCGTACGCAGCGTGTCGCGATACGACGGCTCGGCCATCGGTGCGCGGAAGTTCGGATCGAATGCGATCCGCTTGCCCGCCGCCCGCGCGTCGTGCGCGAGCGCGATCAGTCGCGACGCGAGCGGTTCGCGCACGACGCCGAGCGAGCCGAAATGGACGATCTCGACGGTGTCGAGCCAGCCGGCCGGCAACTCGGCAGGGTCGAACGCGAGGTCCGCACTGTTTTCGCCGATGAAGAAATACTGCGGCGGCTGCTTCGATACCACCATCGCGAGGAGCGGCGGCCGGTCGACCTGGCGCGTGAAGCGCATGTCGAGGCCGGCTTGCGCGCTCCGGTGCATCAGCTCGTCGCCGAACACGTCGCGGCTCACGGTGCCGGCGAACCCGGTCGGCACACCGAGGCTGGCGCCGACGCGTGCGACGTTCCAGCACGAGCCGCCGGCGAGGCTGTGCCAGTGGGTCGCGTCGTCGCGGATGAAGTCGGTCAGTGCTTCGCCGAATATGACCAGTCGGGGGAGATTCATCTGTGGCGTCCGTAAAATCAGGTCGCGGCGCGGCGCCGCGCCTTGAAACGGTTGATCAGCTGATTCGTCGAGCCGTCGTGCGACGCGACGTCTCCCGGTGCGCCGAATTCCTTCTCGATCTCGACCGCGAGCTTCTTGCCGAGCTCGACGCCCCACTGGTCGAACGAATTGATTCGCCACACGACGCCCTGCACGAACACCTTGTGCTCGTAGAGTGCGATCAGCGCGCCAAGCGAGGCGGGGTCGAGCGTGTCGATGCAGATCGTGGTGGTCGGCCGGTTGCCTTCGAAATGGCGATGCGGCTCGGCGGTCGAATGCGAGCCGTTCATCAGCGCCTCGGACTGCGCGAAGCAATTCGCGACGAGGATGTCGTGATGTTCGTCGAGCGCATGATGCGGCCGCATGCAGACGATGAAATCGGTCGGGATGATCGCGGTGCCCTGATGCAGCAACTGGAAGAACGCGTGCTGGCCGTTTGTGCCGGGTTCGCCCCAGATCACCGGGCCGGTCGCGTAGTCGACGCGCTCGCCGGCCAGCGTCACCGACTTGCCGTTGCTTTCCATGTCGAGCTGCTGCAGATAGGCGGGCAGCCGGTGCAGATAGTTGTCGTACGGCGCGATGAGCTGGCTCGTCGTGCCGAGGAAGTTCTGATGCCAGATGCCGATCATCGCGAGCAGCACCGGCAGATTGCGTGCGAGCGGCGCTTCGGCGAAGTGGCGATCCACCGCGTGCGCTCCGTCGAGCAACTGCTCGAACGCGTCCATCCCGGCCATCACCGCAATCGGCAGCCCGATCGCCGACCACAGCGAGTAGCGGCCGCCGACCCAGTCCCAGAACTCGAACATGTTGTCGGTGTCGATGCCGAACTTCGCGACCGCATCCGCGTTCGTCGATACCGCGACGAAATGCTGCGCGATCGCCGCTTCCGGCGCGCCCGACGCGAGCAGCCACGCGCGCGCGGTGTGCGCGTTCGCGAGCGTCTCGCGTGTCGTGAACGTCTTCGACGACACGATGAACAGCGTCGTTTCCGGGTTCGCGTGCTTCAGCGCCTCGACGATGTCCGCGCCGTCGACGTTCGACACGAAGTGCATCGTCAGACGCTCGTGCGCGTACGGCTTCAGCGCTTCGCACACCATCTTCGGGCCGAGATCCGAGCCGCCGATGCCGATGTTCACGACGTCGGTGATCTCGCGACCGGTGTAGCCGCGCCATGTGCCGTCGCGCACGGCGTCGGAGAAGCGCCGCATCCTGGCCCGCACGGCCGCGACCTGTTGCGACACGTCGACCCCGTCGACGATGCGCGCGTGGCCGGAGCGATCGCGCAGCGCGACGTGCAGCACCGCGCGGTTTTCGGTGCGGTTGATCCGTTCGCCCGCGAACATCGCGTCGCGATAGGTGTCGACGCCCGCTTCGCTCGCGAGTGCGATGAGGCGCGCGATCGTATCGTCGTCGACCGCGTTCTTCGAGTAGTCGACGAACAGGCCGGCGGCGTCGAGCGAGAAGCGCGCCGCGCGCGCCGGGTCGCGCTCGAACAGCGTACGGATCGATGCGGCCGGGGTACCGGCGATCGCGTCGCGATGGTCGGCGAGGGCGCGCCACGCGGGCGTCTGGATCAGTGAGGTCATGGTCGTGTCGGGCCAGGAGTGAGGTCGAGGGGATTAGTGCGAGCTCCAGCCCTTGTAGCTGCTCACGTTGTCGCGCGTGATGAGCGCCGGCTCGAGCAGGGTCATCGGATTCGACGGCTTCTTGCCGTTGATGATCCCGTAGCCGATCGTGACCGCTTCCTTCGCCATCGCGAACGGGTCCTGGCTCGCGGACGCCTGCACCAGCGTGTTCGACTTCAGCGCGGTTTCGATGTCCGGTGCGCCGTCGACCGACGTGATCACGATGTTTGCCCGGTTGAACTGCTTCGCGGCGAGATCGCTGCCGACCGCCTGCGGATCGTTGATCGCGAAGACGCCGTCGAGCTTCGGAAAGCGCGTCAGATAGCCCTGCATGGCGGCCATCCCGCCTTCGCGCGAGCCTTTGCCGTCCTGGTCGAACGACAGCACCTTGATGCCCGGATTCTTTGCGAGCACGGTCTTGCAGCCGTTCACGCGGTCCACCACCGCGGATACCTGCGGGCCGTTCTCGATCACGACGTTGCCCTTGCCGCCGATCTTCTTCGCGAGATACTCGCACGCGAGCGCGCCAGCCTTCACGTTATTGGTCTGCACGGTCGCATCGGCGCCCGCGGCCGCGACGTCGACCGCGATCACCGGGATGCCGGCGGCCTGCGCCTTCTTCACGGCGGGCTCGATCGCCTTCGGGTCGGCCGCGTTCAGCAGGATCATGTCGACGTGTGCGGAGATGAAATTGTCGATCTGCGTGAACTGCTTGTTCAGGTCGTAGTCGGCGGAGACCGCGGTGACTCGTGCGTTCGGGTTCAGTGCCTTGGCTTGGGCTTCTGCTCCCTTGACGACGGTCACGAAGTACGGGTTGCCGAGCGAACCGACCGTGATGCCGATCGACTTCAACTGCTTGTCGGCTGCGTGCGCGGCACAGGCGGCGAAGGCCAGCGTGCAGGCGAGGCCGGTTTGAAGCGCTTTGCTCCTGATCTTGAACATGTCGCGTTGTCTCCATTGGGTCCGGAAGGATGAGGGCGCACGCGGACCCGTCGTGCGCACCGGTTTTATCGGGAATTCACAACGATGCCGGATGCGGCCCGCTCAGGTGCGTGCGCCGCTCTGGCGGTAGCGATCGAGCGCGACCGCGCCGATGATCACGAGGCCCTTGATGATGTATTGCCAGATGTCGGACACGCCGAGCAGCACGAGGCCGTTGGTCAGCACCGCGATGATCAGCGCACCGATCAGCGTGCCGACGATCGAGCCGACGCCGCCGACGAAGCTCGTACCGCCGAGGATGACGGCGGCGATCGCGTCGAGTTCGTACGACTGGCCGAGCTGCAGGCCATTGGCCGCATAGAGCCGCGCGGCGGACATCAGCGCACCGAGGCCGGCGAGCAGGCCGGATGCCGCGTACACGAACAGTTCGATCGCGCGCACGTTGATGCCGGACAGCCGCGCGGCTTCCCGATTGCCGCCGACGGAGTAGATGCGCATGCCGAGTACCGTGCGGCGCAGGATGAACCACGACGCGACGACGACGACGAGCGCGATCACGACGAGCCACGGCACGCCGAGGATCGAGCCGTTGCCGATGGCGGCAAACGGCAGTTGCGGGTTGAAGATCGTCGTGTCGTTGCCGATCAGGCGGGCGATGCCGCGCACGGCGGTCAGCGCGCCGAGCGTGACGATGAACGGCGGCAGCCGGAGGAACGAGATCAACGCCCCGTTGACGAGGCCGAACGCGAGACCGATCGCGAGCGCGACCGGGATGCCGAGCCAGCCGAGACCCGGGATGTTCGACGCGATCAGCGAGCCGACCGCGGCGGCGGCGAGTATCGAGCCGACCGACAGGTCGATACCGCCCGTCAGGATCACGAAGGTCATGCCGGCGGCGAGCACGATGTTGATCGACGCCTGCTGTGCGACGATCGACAGGTTCTGCCAGCTGGCGAAGCCGTCGGTCATGAAGGCGAAGCCGATGCACAGCAGGACGAGCACGGGCAGCATGCCGGCTGTGCGCATCAGCGACTGGATGCGGGCGCGGCGATCACTGCGAGCTTGCGGCGCGCGGTCTCGGACCGGGGAGGCGGGCGAATGGGGCTGGTTCATGTCGGTATCTCGTATTCAGGTAACGTGTTCGGGCAGCGCGACTCAGTGCGCCTGTTCCTGTTCGGCTTGCGAACCGGTGGCGAGTGCGATGATGGTTTCCTGCGTGATGGGCTCGCCGTGTCCGCCGAGTTCGCCGGCGATCGTGCCTTCGCGCATCACGAGGACGCGATCTGCGACGCCGATGATCTCGGGCAGCTCGCTCGAGATCACGATCACGCCAACGCCTTCGTTCGCGAGCGCGTTGATGATCCGGTAGATCTCCGATTTCGCGCCGATGTCGACGCCGCGCGTCGGTTCGTCGAGGATCAGCACGCGCGGCTTCGTTTCAAGCAGTCGCGACAGCAGCACTTTCTGCTGATTGCCGCCGGACAGCGCGCCGACGTTCACGTTCGCGTGTGGCACGCGGATCGACAGCGCGGCGATCGCGTCGCGTGCGCGCGTTGCGCCGCGCGCGAGGTCCAGCACGCCGCCCGTCCTTGCGTCGCGGTTCGCGACCGAGATGTTGATGTTGTCGCGCACGCTCATGTCGAGGAACAGGCCCTGGCGCTTGCGGTCCTCGGTCAGATACACGAGGCCTGCATCGATCGATTCGCGCGGCGAATGCGAGTCAAACGTCTTGTCGCCGATTGTCACGCTGCCGCCCGTGCGCGGCTCCGCGCCAAAGATCAGCCGCGCGAGCTCGGTGCGGCCCGCGCCGACGAGCCCTGCGATGCCGAGTACTTCGCCCGAGTGCAGATCGAAGCTGCAGCCGCGCACGCGGCCGTCGTCGGCGACGTCGCGCACCGACAGCATCAGGTGGCCCGGGTCGTACGGTGCGTGTTCCTTCTTGTAGAAACCCGAAATGTCGCGGCCGACCATCATGGCCACGAGCCGGTCGGCAGACAGCGATTCGCGCTCCAGCGTGCCGACATACGTGCCGTCGCGCAGCACCGACACACGATCGGACAGTTCGTAGATCTCCGCCATCCGGTGACTGATGTAGATGATCGCGAGGCCTTCCTCGCGCAGCTGGCGGATCAGCGCGAACAGCTGGTCGGTTTCGCGCGACGACAGCGGCGTGGTCGGTTCGTCCATCACCAGGATGCGCGCCTTCGTGTGCACGGCGCGCGCAATCTCGACGAGCTGCTGCTCGGCGATCGACAGCGCACCGACCAGCGTGTTCGGGCCGAAGCTCGCGCCGAGGCGCTTCAGCACGTCCTCGCAGCCGCGGGCCATCGCCGGACGGTCGATCGTGCCGAAGCGCGCGCCGCCGCGGCGCAGCTCGCGGCCGACGTAGATGTTCTCCGCGACGGTCAGGTTCGGCGCGAGACACAGCTCCTGGTAGATCACCGCGACGCCGGCATCGCGCGCGGCGAGCGGGCCGTCGACGACGATCGGCTCGCCGTCGATCAGGATTTGGCCGCCTGCATCGGCCTGGTACGCGCCCGACAGGATCTTCATCAGCGTGGACTTGCCCGCGCCGTTTTCGCCCATCAGCGAGTGCACCTCGCCCGGGTAGACCGTGAGGCTCACGTTGTCGAGCGCACGCACGGCGGGGAACGTCTTGCTGATCCCGCGCATTTCGAGCAGCGGACGGGACGACTCAGTACGAGACATAGGTCGCCTCCTGTGTATCCACGCTTTCGCCTTTCAGGATGCCGGCGCGCGGGGAGAAGTTGAAGAACATCGGCAGTGTCGCCGCACCGATCGCGCCGGCATCCGGCCCGAACGAGCCGCGGATGAACACCGGCATCCCGCGCGCTTCCGGCGTGATGTCCGCGAGCGCCGCGCTCAGGCGTTTCATCAGTGCGTCGAGCAGGCCGGCGTCGGTGTCCGAGTCGAGGACGACGACCGGCGAATCGGTTACCGACAGCACGGCACGCAAGGCGGGCGCGAGCGCGTCGACGCAGTCGTCGATCCATTCGCCGACGGCCGGTACGCCGCGCGCGATGCACGCTTCGAGATCCGCACGCGATTCGACGGTCTCGCCGCTATAGCGCAGATGGCGGATCAGCGCGCTCAGCGACGCGCGCGTAAGCAGGATGTCCCATGCGCCGCGCGGCGCCGGTGCCGACGGCAGACGGCTCGGTGGCACCGGCATCACCGCGAAGTCGCCGGCATTGCCGGTGCTGCCGCGCAGGCAGTCGCCGTCGACCGCGATTCCGCCGCCGATCACGGGCCCGAGGAACAGATAGATGAAATCGTCGCGCTGGCGGCCGCAGCCGTAGAACAGCTCGGCGATCGCGGCCGCATTGCCGTCGTTCTCGCTGAACACCGGCAGCGAGATCGCGCGGCCGAGCTCGGTGGCGAAATCGACTTCGGCCCAGGCGCGGAACGCGTCGGCCGGCAGGCCGAGTTCGCGCAGCCAGCTGCCGAGGTTGAACGGCTGCGCGACGCCGACGCCGGTCAGTCGCTTGCGGTCGCGCGCGGGCAGGAGTTCCTGCATCGCGTCGATATCGCGGCGCACGATCTCGAGGACGGTCGCGGGCGGGGGCAGAAGGGTGTCGTGCGAGCGGCGGCCGATCACGTCGCCCGCGAAGTTCACGAGTGCGGTTTCGATACGCATCCGGTCGAGCCGCACGCCGATGCCGAACGCGCCGCTCGGGGCGAGCCGGATGAGCGATGCCGGCTGGCCGCGCTGGCCTTCGACGCGGCGGCCGGTGAACTCGATCAGCTTGGCGTCGGCGAGCGAAGCGATGATGCTGCCGACTGCGGTGCCGGTCAGATTGGCGAGGCGGGCGAGGTCTGCCTTCGACGCATCGCCGGCGCGCCGCAGCGCCTTGAGCAACAGGCGCTCGTTGTAGCGGCGCACGTTGACCGAATTGCTGCCCTGGCCGATGTGCAGACTCCTCATGAAGATGTCTCCTGTACGGTGGCTTGCCAGCCGTACTATTAATTAAATCATGGTGATTTATTTAACCCCGGGCAGCGCGAAATGTCAGCCTAGGGAAATCCCGGAATGGGTCCGGGGGGGCGTTCGAGCGGCCCGCGGCAGCCATGCGGCCGGCGGCGCGTTTGGGCGGCCTCGTTGAATGGGCGATCGCCGCTCCGCCGACAGATGGCCGGCCGATGCGCAGCGTGCGGTTGACCGGGTGTGCGGACCATGCTTCATCGCGTTCTCCTTGTCGCCAGGACAAAAGAGAACGCGCTTGCCGGATGGCGGCAAGAAACGTCTCGGGTCACGCGACCTTGACCGCGTGATGACGACCCGGCAACGGTGCGTGTGCAGTTGCCCGGATTATTTTGCGGACGTATCCTCGGTCGGAAATTCGCGGCGAGCCGATCCGAGACAGCGGCACGCACATGAAGCAAGCGGCGCGTTCGAACTGGGAGGGATCGGATCGCCATCAGACGTGAATGTGTGACATCGTGAAATCTGAATCTGCCTCGGCATTGGGCTTTACCACGCCCCAGGAAAGAACCGGCACGCCTCACTCCCTGTTCGAGGATCTCTACGCGATGATCGTCGGCATGGTATTCGTCGTAACCGGCCTGGTGTTGCTGAAGGCAGCCGGGCTTGTCACGGGCGGAATCGCGGGCATTGCGCTGCTGGCAGCGTATATCTTCCCGCTGCCCGTCGGCCTGATCTTCACGCTCGTGAATATCCCGTTTTTCATCTTCGCCTACTTTGTGATGGGGGCACGCTTTGCGATCAAATCGACGGTCGCGAGTTGCGGCATCACGCTTGCCTTGATGGCGATGCCAGGAACCCTGACCATTGCGTTCGTCAGTCCGCTGTTTGCAGCATTTACCGGCGGTACGTTGTGCGGCATGGGCATTCTCGCGCTGGCGCGGCACGGTGTCGGTGTCGGCGGAACAGGTATCGTTACCCTATGGCTGCAACGCGAGCGCGGCATCAACGCGGGCATTACGCAGATGTGCATCGACGCGACCATTCTGCTGGTGTCCATGTTGACGATACCGGCCGGCCGTGTGGGCTGGTCGGCACTCAGTGCCGTGGCAGTGAGCGGAATGATCGTGGCATGGCACCGCCCGGGACGTTATACGGGCATCACGCAGTGATGCCACGCGGATAGCGCGGCCGCTCGGCACGTCGATGCTCGAGCCGGGCTTGTCGGCTGGTCGGGCCGCCTGCGCCGGGGTCGTCGAAGCGCCGTGCTCGAAGAAATGGATCGCTGTAAAACGATTCGGATATCTGATTATATGATTGGCTGAAGCGACTGCCCGGGCCAGACGACGCGGCGCCGGGAGCAGGCATGTCGATTCATGCCGTCAGATGCCCGTATTGACCAGATCCTCGAGCGCGACCCCGCGAAAGGGTTCTGCATCGCGGGGAGGTGACGCCGGTGCTGCTCGCGATCGTGCGCGCATACGCGGCGGGCGCGACGATCGTCGCGGTCAGCGGCGCCGCGTCGGCGCTGTCCGGCTTCATGATCGCGGGCGGCACGACGTACGAGGCGCTGCGCTTCGGCATCGCGTCCGACATGGGCCGGCGCGGCCTCGTGATCCAGCAGGGGCTCGGCTTCTTCGGCGGCGCGATCGTCGACCAGAACCTTTCGTCGGCGCGGCGGCTCGGCCGCCTGATCGTCGCGTGCGCGGAGGAGGGGGTGCGGTACGGCCTGGGCATCTGCGAGGACAGCGGCGTGATCGCCAATCACGACAACTCCATGCTGACCGTGGTGGGCGCGCACGGCGTCGTCCTGGTCGAGATCGACCAGATCCATACCGAATCGCAGGGCGACGACTTCATCGCGCCGGGCACGACGCTGTCGTTCGCGATGCCGGGCGATCTCGTCGACCTGAACACCGGCACGATCTTTCGCAACGAGCCCGTCGAGCACGCAAAGGCGGCGCTCAGCGGGCTCGTCGAGGGCGTGTTCGACGCGTGTGCGGCGCGCGACGCCGACGGCGATCCGGACGTCTCGCTGGAGAGTCCGATCGCGCTGCGGTTCTCGGCGCTCGAGGCCGGCCGCGGCATTCTCGACATCGAGAGCATCCGCGATCACGGCGGATGAACCCAACACCGCGCGGTCGGGTTGCCGCGCGGCAATCCTGAATCAGGAGAAGACATGGAAAACACCACTGACGCAATGCAGACCCAGCCGGCCTGCCGCGTCGACCTCCCGCTGCCGCCGAACGCCGACGGCAATTCCCACGTCGTGTCGACATTCCGTTACGGCCATCCCGGCGCGCGGCCGAAGGTCTATATGCAGGCCGGCCTGCATGCGGACGAGTTCCCGGGGATGCTGGCGCTGAAGTGCCTGCGCGACATGCTGGACGACGCGGCCGCGCGCGGGCGGATCGTCGGCGAGATCGTGCTCGTGCCGCAGGCCAATCCGATCGGCCTGTCGCAGCACGGCGACGGCCTGCTGCTCGGCCGCTATGACGACGAGACAGGCAGCAATTTCAATCGCGACTACCCCGATCTCGCCCAGCTGACGGGCGACGCGCTCGCCGGCCGGCTCGGCACGGACGCGGCCGCGAACGTCGCAACGATCCGCGACGAGATGCGCAAGGCGCTCGACGGGTGGTACACGTCGACGGCCGTCGGCGCGCTGCGCCGCACGCTGCTGACGCTCGCCTACGACGCCGATTTCGTGTTCGACCTGCACGCGGACAACGACGCGCTGAAGCACATGTACGTCGGCACGAAATTGTGGCCGGACGCGCTCGACATCGCGGCGGAGGTCGACGTGCGGGCGGTGCTGCTCGCCGACGTGTCGGGCGGCCACCCGTTCGACGAGGCGTGCAGCGGGCCGTGGTGGGCGCTTGCCGAACGCTTCCCCGACGCAGCGACTCCTTCCGCGTGCCTGGCGACGACACTCGAGCTGGGCAGCAACAACGACGTCGATTTGCGCGACGCGCAGGACGAGGCCGCCGCGCTGTACCGGGTGCTCGAGCGGCGTGGCGTCGTCGCGGGGCCGACCGACGGCGAGCCGCCGCGCCTGCGTTGCGACGCAACGAGTCTCACCGCGATGGAGCAGGTCAAATCGCCCGTGACCGGACTCGTTGCGTATCGGCTGCGCCTCGGCGACACGGTACGGGCGGGCGACGTCGTCGCAACGATCATCGATCCGCTCGGCGAGAGCGTCGATGTCGAAGCGACGACTGACGGGATGCTGTTCGCGCGGCACAACCAGACGTATGCATGGCCGGGGAAGATCATCGGCAAGATCGCCGGCGAGACGCCGATCGCCGCGCGGCAGGAGGGGCCGTTGCTGAGCGACTGAGCATCGATCGCGGGCGGGGCGTGCTCCGCGCGCCCCACTCGTGCTCGCCGGGCGCCGGCGATGCGATCTCAGCGGAGCGGATCGTCCGCGAGGTGGGTATGCCAGATATCGCGTGCATACTCCGCAATGGTCCGGTCGGATGAAAACGCCCCCATGTTCGCGACATTGGCGATGGCCTTCGCCGTCCACGCGCCGGCGTCGCGGTACGCCGAATCGACGGCGTCCTGGGCCGCGACATAGCTTTCATAATCGGCCAGCAACAGGTAATGGTCTCCCCAGTTGACGAGCGCATCGAAGATCGAATGGAAGCGCGTCGGATCGTCGGGTGAGAAATGGCCGTCCCGGATCTGTTCCAGCGCGAGCTTCAGTTCGGCATTTCGTTCGCAGTAGCCGAGCGGGTGATAGCCATGCGCACGGATCGCGTCGATTTCGGCCGCGGTATGGCCGAAGATGAAGATGTTGTTCGCGCCGACCTGCTCGCGAATCTCGACATTGGCGCCGTCCAGCGTGCCGATCGTCAGTGCGCCGTTCAGCGCGAATTTCATGTTGCCGGTGCCGGATGCCTCCGTGCCGGCAGTGGAGATCTGTTCGGACAGGTCGGCGGCGGGAATGATCAGCTCTGCGAGGCTCACGCTGTAGTTCGGAATGAACGCCACTTTGAGCCGGTCGCCGATCCGCGGGTCGTTGTTCACCTTGTCCGCGACAGCGTTGACGAGGTGAATGACCTGCTTGGCCATGTGGTACGCGGACGCCGCTTTGCCCGCGAAGATCACGGTACGCGGCACCCAGTCCGAGTCCGGTTCGGCAAGGATCCGGTTGTAGCGGGTGATCACGTGCAGCAGGTTCAACAACTGGCGCTTGTATTCGTGGACGCGCTTGACCTGGACGTCGAACAGCGACACAGGGTCGATCGCCAGCCCCAGGTGCTTGCCGATCCAGTCCACCAGGCGCCGCTTGTTGTCGAGCTTGGCGGCGCGGAATGCGGCGGTAAACGTGGCGTCGCCGGCGAGCGCTTCGAGTGATTTCAACCGGTCGAGCCGGCGCCGCCAGTCGCGCCCGATCCGGCTGTCGATCAGCGCCGACAGCGACGGATTGGCCTGCGACAGCCAGCGCCGCGGCGTGATGCCGTTGGTCTTGTTGTTGAAGCGCTCCGGAAACACGCGGGCGAAGTCGGCGAAGATCGACTGTTTCATCAGTTCGGAATGCAGTTGCGACACGCCGTTGACCTTGTGGCTCGCGACGACCGCCAGATAGGCCATGCGAACACGCCGCTCGCCGTGTTCGTCGATGAGCGACAGGCGGCGCATCAGATCGACGTCGGCACCGAATCGCGCCGTGACCTGCGCCAGCATCTCGGCATTGATTTCGAAGATGATCTTCAGGTGGCGCGGCAGCACGCGGCCGAGCATCTCCACGGGCCAGGTCTCCAGTGCTTCATGCATCAGGGTGTGGTTCGTGTACGAGAACACGCGCTGCGTCAGCGCCCATGCGCGGCGCCACGGCACCTCGTGTTCGTCGACGAGGATTCGCATCAGCTCCGGAACCGCCAGCACCGGATGCGTGTCGTTCAGATGGATCGCGACGCGCTCGGGCAGCTTGTCGAAATCGACGTGGTTCGACAGGTAGCGGCGGACCAGATCCTGCAGGCTCGCCGATACGAAGAAATACTCCTGCCTGAGCCGAAGTTCACGCCCGGCGGGCGTGGAATCGTCCGGATAGAGCACGCGCGACACGTTTTCCGAGTGATTCTTGTTTTCGACCGCGTCGAAGTAATTGCCGCGATTGAAGGCGGCCAGATTGATCTCGTCGCTTGCCTTGGCGGACCAGAGGCGCAGCGTATTGGTCGCTTCGGTCGCGTAACCGGGCACGATCGTGTCGTAGGCCATGGCGAGCACATCCTGGGTGTCGAGCCAGCGGGTGCGCTCGCCTGCCTGCTCGACGCGGCCGCCGAACCGGACCTGGTATTGCACCTCCGGGCGGGGGAACTCCCACGGGTTGCCGTCGACCAGCCAGTAGTCGGGGCTTTCGACCTGTCGGCCCTCGACGATCTGCTGCCTGAACATCCCGTAGTCGTAGCGGATCCCGTAGCCGAAGCCCGGCACGCCGAGCGTGGCCATCGAATCCAGGAAGCATGCGGCAAGCCGCCCGAGGCCGCCATTGCCCAGCGCGGCGTCGTGTTCGAGATCGGCGATCCGGCCGAAGTCGACGTCGAGTTCGGCCAGCGCCTGTTTCACATTGGCATGGATGTCGAGGGCGAGCAGCGCATTGGTAAAGCTCCGGCCAATCAGGAATTCCATCGACAGGTAATACACGCGCTTCACGTCCTGCGCGTACTGGGCCCGCGTGGTTCGCATCCAGCGTTCGACCAGGCGGTCGCGCACGGCGAGCGCGGTGGCCTGCAGCCAGTCTTGCGGGCGGGCCGTGACAGGGTCCTTGCCGACCGCGTAGATCAGCTTGTTGGAGATCGAGTGCTTGAGCGCGGTGACGTCGCTCGACATCTTGTCGTACTTGAAATCGTTGAGGTTCATGGCATGCTCATGTGATTGATGCAGCGGGGCCGTGTCGCGGGTCGCGGCCGCCTGCGTGCCCGATGCGCGGATCGCGCGGTCAGGCGAGGTTCCGATAGATCGACAGGAATTGCGCGGCAGTGCGATCCCAGCCGAAGTCCTGGCGCATCGCGGCCTTCTGCACCTGCTTCCAGTCGGCCTTGCGACCGAACAGCGCAAACGCGCGGCGGATCGCGGCGTCGAGATCCGCTGCGTCGAACCGGTCGAACACGAAGCCGGTCGCCGTTGCGTCTGCGATGTTCTCGAGCGAACTGTCCACCACCGTATCCGCGAGGCCGCCGACCCGCCGCACGAGCGGCAGCGTGCCGTATTTCAGGCCGTAGAGCTGCGTCAGGCCGCAGGGCTCGAAACGCGACGGCACGACGATCACGTCGCTGCCGGCGACGATGCGATGCGACATGGCTTCGTCGTAGCCGATCACGACGGCCACGGAGCCGGGATGCGCCGCCGCCGCTGCGCGGAACGCCCGCTCGAGTTCGACATCGCCGCTGCCGAGCAGCACGAGCTGCCCGCCGCGACGCACCAGTTCGGGCAACGCGGCAAGCATCAGCGGTAGGCCTTTCTGCTCGGTCAGGCGGCTCACGATGCCGAACAGCGGCGCGGTTGTCTGGACGGCGAGCCCGACTTCCTGCTGCAGCGCGGCCTTGCACTTGAGCTTGCCGGGCGGCGCGGCCGACGTGGCCGACGCGGCCGGTGAGTAGGTCGCGGCGATCAGCGGGTCGCTGGCGGGGTTCCAGACCGATTCGTCCACCCCGTTCAGGATGCCTGACAGGTTGCCGGCGCGTTGCAGGAGCAAGCCGTGCAGTCCACAGCCCTGTTCGACCGACTGGATTTCGCTCGCATAGGTCGGGCTGACGGTTGTGATCCGATCGGCGTAGTAGAGGCCGGCTTTCAGGAACGACACCTGGCCATGGAACTCCAGTCCGTTGACGTCGAAGAATGCGCCTGGCAGGTCCAGCTCGCCGAACGTATGGGCGGGAAAGACGCCCTGGTATGCGAGGTTGTGGACGGTGAAGACGCTCGTTGCGGCGCGGTGTCCCGTGGCCAGTTCGGCGGCCCGCAGATAGGCCGGTGCGAGGCCGGCATGCCAGTCGTGGCAGTGCACGACGTTCGGGCGCCAGAACGCGTCGAGCCCGTGCGCGACGCGCGCGGCCACCCAGCCGAGCAGCGCGAACCGGCGGTGATTGTCGCCGTACGGATGCTGGTTGGCGTCGGCATAAGGGCCGCCGGGCCGATCGTACAGCCCGGGTGCGTCGACCATATAGATCGCGACGTCGCTGTCGGGCAGCAGGCCGTGATACAGGCGAATCTCGCCGCTCCCGGCCCACGACGGCAGTTCGGCGACGAGCTGGCGGTTCCGGATGCCGTCGCGAAACGCCGGGAAGCCGGGGACCAGCAGGCGCGCATCGCAGCCTGCTGCGGCCTGGGCAGCCGGCAGCGCTCCGGCCACGTCGGCGAGACCGCCGGTTTTCAGCAGTGGGTAGACTTCCGTGCAAACGTGTAGCACGCGCATGATGGTTCCTCTTGGATGGGGTTGCCCGGCGCATCGTGGTGCGCGATCGCGCATCACAGGTCTTTCAGCATGTTTTTCGTCACCAGCACCACCCCGCCGTCGGTGCGGTGAAAGCGCCGGGCATCGAGTTCGGCGTCTTCTCCGATCACGGTGCCTTCGGGAATCCGGCAGCCGCGATCGATGACGACCTTGCTCAGCCGGCAGTTCGCGCCGATATCGGCGCCGGGGAGGATGACGGCCTGGTCGATCGTGCAGAACGAATGGACACGGACGTTCGAAAACAGCACCGAGTTGGAGACGTGGGAGCCGGACACGATGCACCCGCCCGACACCAGCGTGTTGAAGGCCATGCCTGGCTGGCCATCCTGGTCATGCACGAACTTCGCTGGCGGAAGCTGTTCCTGGTGTGTCCAGATCGGCCAGTCGCTGTCGTAGATATTGAGCTCCGGCGTGGTCGATGCGAGATCGAGGTTCGCGGCCCAGAACGCGTCGACCGTGCCGACGTCGCGCCAGTAGGGCGCCTCGCGGCTGGCTGCCGGGATGCACGACAGGTTGAGCGGATGGGCGACGGCGCCGCCGTCGGCGACGACGCGCGGAATGATGTCCTTGCCGAAGTCGTGGCTCGACTCGGCATTCGCCAGGTCTTCCTCGAGGAGCCGGTACAGGTACTGCGCATTGAACGCGTAGATGCCCATGCTCGCGAGCGCCACGTCGGGCTTGCCGGGCATCGCGGGCGGATCGGCGGGCTTTTCGACGAACGCGTCGATCTTGCGCGTTGCGTTGACTGCCATCACGCCGAACGCCGTCGCCTCTGCCCGTGGCACCTCGATACAGCCGACCGTGCAGCCGGCGCCGGATTCGACGTGATCGAGCAGCATCTGCGAGTAGTCCATCTTGTAGATGTGGTCGCCGGCCAGCACCAGCACGTACTCGGGTGCATACGAGCGGATGATGTCGAGATTCTGAAAGACGGCGTCCGCGGTGCCGCGATACCAGTGTTCCTCCCCCACGCGCTGCTGGGCCGGCAGCAGGTCGACGAATTCGTTCATCTCGCCGCGCAGGAAGCTCCAGCCGCGCTGCAGGTGACGCAGCAGCGAATGCGACTTGTACTGCGTCACCACGGCGATGCGGCGCAGGCCGGAGTTCACGCAGTTCGACAGCACGAAATCGACGATGCGGAATTTCCCGCCGAAGTAGACGGCGGGTTTCACGCGCTGGTCCGTCAGTTGATGCAGGCGCGAGCCGCGACCGCCGGCGAGCACGAGTGCGACGGTACGGTTCCCGAGTTGCCGGGCGCTGATGGTGCTATCGATTGTCTCGTTCATTTTTAGCTCTCCTAATCCTTTGTCTCGGATAGTTGTTGACGGAATGTGCTGTACGACGATGGGTTCAGGTGACGACTGTCGGGGTGCTCCTTCCGGTGCGGGTCATGATTTCGGCAATGCCATTGGCGATCTCGATCAGGCCGGCCAGCGCCTCCTGGGTGGGAACGTCGTGGTTCGCGCAATCCGGCTCGAATTTCTCGAGGTAGATCCGCAGGGTGGCGCCCTCGGTTCCGGTTCCGGATAGCCGGAATACCATGCGCGAGCCATCGGTCAACACGATGCGGATGCCTTGCCGGAGCGAAACCGAGCCGTCTACGGGGTCCGTATACGCAAAATCATCGGCCGTCGCGACCGTATATCCGCCGAGGACCCGGCCCGGCAAGCCGGCCAGCTTGCCGCGCAGGTTCTCCATCAGGTCGCCGGCGGCCTGGCTGTCGAGCGCCTCGTAGTCGTGCCGCGAGTAGACATTGCGGCCGAAGCGCGCCCAGTGTTCGCGCACCAGCGTCTCGACGGACTTGCCCGTGACGGCCAGGATGTTCAGCCAGAACAGCACGGCCCACACGCCATCCTTCTCGCGGATGTGGTTCGAGCCGGTGCCGTAGCTCTCTTCGCCGCACAAGGACGCGACGCCGGCGTCGAGCAGGTTGCCGAAGAATTTCCAGCCGGTCGGCGTTTCGTAGCAATGCACGCCCAGTTCGGCCGCGACGCGGTCGACCGCCGTCGAAGTCGGCATCGACCGTGCGATGCCCTTGAGCCCCTGACGATAGCCGGGCGCGAGCGTCGCATGCGCGGCGAGGAGGGCGAGGCTGTCCGACGGCGTGACCGGGAACCCGCGCCCGACGATCATGTTGCGATCGGCATCGCCGTCCGAGGCTGCGCCGAAATCGGGCGCAGCGTCGCCGCTCATGCAGGCGACCAGGTCCGCGGCGTTCACGGGGTTGGGATCGGGATGAAGGCCGCCGAAATCCTCGAGCGGTTCGCCGCAGACCACCGTGCCGGCGGGAGCGCCGAGCTTATCTTCGAGAATCGCCTTCGCATACGGGCCGGCGATGGCGTTCATTGCATCGAAGCGCATCGTGAAGCCGCGTGCGAACAGGGCGCGGATCGCGTCGAAATCGAACAGGTCGCGCATCAGTTCGGCATGGTCGGCGACCGGGTCGATGATTTCCACCGACGTGTCTTCCATCTGCCGTTCGCCGAGCACATCGAGGTCGATGTCGGGTGCGTCGCTGATCCGGTAGGTGTCGATCACCGTCGTTCTCGCGTAGATCGCGTCGGTCACGCCTTCGGGGGCGGGGCCGCCGTTGCCGATGTTGTACTTGATGCCGAAATCGCCATCCGCGCCGCCGGGGTTGTGGCTCGCCGACAGCACGATGCCGCCGTAAGCCCGATGCTTGCGGATCGCGGCGCTGATCGCCGGGGTGGAGAACAGGCCGCCACGTCCGACCAGCACCTTGCGGAAGCCGTGCGCAGCGGCCATCTTGACGATGGTCTGGATCGCGATGCGGTTGTGGAATCGACCATCGCCGCCGAGTACGAGGGTCTGGCCGCGGCATCCGTCGAGCGAGTCGAAGATCGACTGCACGAAATTTTCCAAATAGCCCGGCTGGCTGAATTCGGCCACTCGCTTGCGCAGGCCCGATGTGCCGGGACGCTGGCCTGGAAACGGCTGCGTCGTCAACGTCAGGATTGCCATTCTTTCTCCTCCTTTACGGTTGAAGCGGCTCCGAAGCGCTTTCGGAACGTCGCATCGGGAAATTGCCGTCCGCTTTCAGTGCACCGGCACGGTCAGCAGGACCGCATGCGCCGGCACGGTGACGCGCCCGTCGAACGTGCGCGGCGGGGCCGCGGGCTCGGCACTGTCCAGCAGTGCGCGCCAGGTGCCGGGCGGCAACCGGAACTCGACCGGCTCGGCAGCGGCATTGACGAGCAGCAGGCATGGGTCGCCGTCGTCCGCGCCGGCCAGCCTGATCCCGACACTGCGGCGCGTGTGGTCGGCCCAGTCGGGCGTGGTCATCGAGGTGCCGTCGGGCTTGAGCCACGCGAGATCGGATTCGCCATCGGCGCGTGGCGTGCCGTCGTACCAGGTCGGGTGACGCAACGCACCGAAGCGCTTTCGCAGTGCGAGCAGCGTGCCGACGTATTCGGCCAGCGCGTGGTCGCCCTGCGTCCAGTCGAGCCAGCTCGTCGCGTTGTCCTGGCAATAGCCATTGTTGTTGCCGTGCTGCGTGTGACCGATCTCGTCGCCCGCGAGCAGCATCGGCGTGCCTTGCGAAAACACCAGCGTGGCCAGCAGCGCGCGTTTCAGGCGCGCGCGCAGCGTGCGGACGGTTGTGTCGCCGGTCGGGCCTTCCACGCCGCAATTCCAGCTGAAATTGTGCGCATGGCCGTCGCGGTTGCCCTCGCCATTGGCTTCGTTGTGCTTGAGGTCGTAACTGACCAGATCCTGAAGCGTGAACCCGTCGTGTGCCGTGATGAAGTTCACGCTCGCGCCAGGTACCCGCGTGCCGTATCGAAACAGGTCGCTGGAGCCCGCGAAGCGCGTCGCGAATTCGCCGAGCGACGTGTTGCCGCGCAGCCAGAAATCGCGCATCGCATCGCGATAGCAGTCGTTCCATTCGAGCCATTCGTCAGGGAAGTGGCCGAGCTGATAGCCGTCGGGCCCGAGATCCCACGGTTCGGCAATGAGCTTGACGCGCGCGAGCACGGGATCCTGCCGGATCGCCGCGAACAGCGTGGCATGCGTCGAGAAGTCGCGCGCGCCGCGGCCCAGCAGCGGCGCGAGGTCGAACCGGAAGCCGTCGACGTGCATGTCCGTGACCCAGTAGCGCAGCGAATCCATGACGAGTTGAAGCACGCGGGGCTCGGACAGATCGAGACTATTGCCGCAGCCGGTCCAGTTTTCGTAAAGCGCCGGATTGTCGGGCCGGAGCCGGTAGTAAAGCGCGTTGTCGATGCCGCGCAAGCTCAGCGTCGGCCCGTGCTCGTCGGTTTCGGCGGTGTGGTTGTACACGACGTCGAGTACGACCTCGATGCCGCGTGCATGGAGCGCCTTGACCATGTCGCGGAATTCGCTGATGGGCGTGGTGCCGGCCCGGCCGGACCAGTAGCGCGATTCCGGCGCAAAGAATGCAATGCTCGAATAGCCCCAGTAGTTCGAAAGCCCGGCATGCTGGAGCCGCGCTTCGTCCGCGCGGTGATGCACGGGAAGCAGGCTGACGGTCGTGATGCCGAGCGACTGCAGGTAGTCGAGCGAGGCCGCGCTCGCGACGCCGGCGTAGCTGCCGCGCATGCGCTTGGGTACGTCCGGGTGCAGTTGCGTGAACCCCTTGACGTGCATCTCGTACAGCACCGTTTCGGCGAGCGGTACGCGTGGCGGCGCGTCGCTTCCCCAGCTGTAGGGCTCGTGCACGACCCGGGCCTTGAGTGCGATGGCGCCATTGTCGAGCGGATCGGCCCGGCTCGCGTCGGTGGCGCACGCGCCGAGGAACGCGGGCTCGCCGCGATAGCGACCGACCACGCTGCGTGCGTACGGGTCGAGCAGCACCTTGTCCGGATTGAAACGATGGCCGGCATCCGGCGCATGGGGCCCGGCGACGCGATAGCCATAGACGAGCCCCGGCTCGGCCGTCTCGAGATAGCCGTGCCAGACATCGTGCGTGCGACCCGGCAGCGCCACGCGCATGTGTTCCCGGCAACCTTCCGGATCGAACACACACAGCTCGACCGCTTCGGCATGCGGGGCCACCAGCGCGAAGTTGACCCCGCAGCCATCCCAGTGCGCGCCAAGCGGGTAGGGCACGCCGGGCGTCAGAATATCGACGACTTGCATGGCGTCATCCTTCGAGTTTCAGCATGATCGTCGCGAGCGGCGGAACGACGAGACTGAGCGAGCAGTCCCGTCCATGCGACGCGATCGCCTCGGTATGGCACTCGCCGTTGCCGACACCGCTGCCGCCGTAGCACACGGCGTCGCTGTTGACGATCTCGCGATAGCGTCCCGGCTGCGGCGCGCCGATTCGGTACGCATGTCTCGGCACCGGCGTGAAGTTGCAGATCACCAGCACGCATTCGCCGTCGGCGGCTTTCCGGACGAACGAGAACACGGAGTTGTCGCGATCGTCGGCGGCAATCCATTCGAAGCCGTGCGCGTCGAAATCGACCTCATGCAGCGCCGGCTCGCGCCGCAGCACCGCGTTCAGGTCGCGCACGAACTGCTGCACGCCGCGATGCAATGGATACTGGAGCAAGTGCCAATCGAGGCTCGCGTTCGCGTTCCACTCGGACGACTGCGCGAACTCGCCGCCCATGAACAGCAGCTTGGCGCCGGGATGCCCCCACATGAAACCGTAGTACGCGCGCAGGTTCGCGAAGCGCTGCCATTCGTCGCCGGGCATCCTGGACAGGAGCGAGCCCTTGCCGTGCACGACCTCGTCGTGCGACAGCGGCAGCACGAAGTTCTCGCTGAATGCGTACAACAGGCCGAACGTGAGCTTGTCGTGGTGGTGCTTGCGATGCACCGGATCCTCGCGCAGGTAGCGCAGCGTGTCGTTCATCCAGCCCATGTTCCACTTGTAATGGAAGCCGAGGCCGCCCATTTCGAGTGGGCGCGACACGTTCGGAAAGCTGGTCGACTCCTCCGCCATCGTCACCGCCTCGGGGCGCTCGGCACACACGATCCCGTTCATCCTGCGCAGGAAGTCGATGGCTTCGAGGTTTTCGCGCCCGCCGAAATGGTTGGGAATCCATTGATCCTGCGGACGGCTGTAGTCGCGATACAGCATCGATGCCACCGCATCGACCCGCAGCCCGTCCACGCCGAAGCGTTCGATCCAGAACAGGGCGTTGCCGATGAGATAGTTCGCGACTTCGCGGCGGCCGTAGTTGTAGATCAGCGTGTGCCAGTCATGGTGATAGCCTTCGCGCGGATCCGCATGCTCGTACAGGCACGTGCCGTCGAAGCGGGCGAGGCCGTGCGAATCGGTCGGGAAATGGCCCGGCACCCAGTCCACGAGCACGCCAATGCCGTGTGCGTGCGCCGTGTCGACGAGATGCCGGAAATCGTCGGGCGTGCCGAAGCGCGAGGTGGGCGCATAGAGACCGGTCGGTTGATAGCCCCACGAACCGTCGAACGGATGCTCGTTCACCGGCATCAGTTCGATGTGGGTGAAGCCCATCTCCTTCACGTACGGAATCAGCTGATCGGCCAGCTCCCGGTAACCGAGCCATCGGTCCTGCTGTTCGGGCATACGGCGCCACGAGCCGAGATGGACCTCGTAGATGCTCATTGGCGCGGCCAGCGCGTTGGCACGCTGCCGTGCGGGATCGCTCGGGCGGGCAGGCGGCAGGCCATGGATGACCGACGCGGTGCCGGGACGCATCTCGGCGCGAAACGCGAACGGGTCGGCCTTGAGCAGCGTCTCGCCGTCGCGGGTCCTGATTTCGAATTTGTACAGGTCGCCGACGGCCACATGCGGCACGAAGATCTCCCACACGCCGCATTCGCGGCGCAGCCGCATCATGTGGCGACGGCCATCCCAGTTGTTGAAATTGCCGACCACCGAGACGCGGCGCGCGTTCGGCGCCCAGACGGCGAAGCGCACGCCGGCCACGTCGTCGATTTCGGCCGGATGCGCGCCGAGCGTTTCGTACGGCCGATGGTGGGTGCCTTCTGCCAGCAGCCACGCGTCCAGCTCGCCGACCAGCGGTGCAAAACGATAGCTGTCCTCGATATCCTGCTCGTGCGGACCCCAGTCGACGCGCAGCCGATACGCGAACGGCCGCCGCCGGCGCGGCACCACGCCGGCGAACAGCGCCGTGCCGTCGACACGCTCGAGTCTCGCCAGATTGCGATCGCTTGCGCGGTCGACCACGCTGACCGCAACCGCGTCCGGCAGGAAGGCGCGCACGGTCACCCGACCATCGACCAGGTGCATCCCGAGCAACGCGAACGGATCGTCATGGTCGCCTGCGATCAGCCTCGCGACAGTTTCCCTTTCCAGCATTCCATTCCCCATGTGTTCCTGCATGACTTCATTCGTCCGGGCGCCTTCCGTTGCGCGGGCAACGGCGGCGCCGTCGAGTGCGGTGAGCGGCCGCAGCCGGGCGGGCGCGCGGCTCACGGTACGTGTGCGCCGATCCATCCGGCGCGCGGCATCAGTTCCAGGCAATCGCCGGTCAGTTCGGCACCTGACAGGCCGTGCCCTGCGACGGCTTCGGCGCGTGTTCCGTCCGGCAAGATCCAGCTCTGGTGCGTCGTGCCGAGATTGAAGGCAAGCAGGTAGCGGGCGTCGCCGAGCGTACGCTCGAACACGAGAATCGGTTCCGGCGCCGGGATGAAGCGGATATCGCCGTCGCGCAGTGCCGGATGCCGCTTTCGCCACGCCAGGAACTCGCGAAAGAACGTCAGGACCGATTCCACGTCACGGTCCTGGTGGTCCACCGCGGCGGCCAGGTGTTCCGGCGGCAGCGGCAGCCACGGCTCGACCGGCGAGAAGCCCCCGAACGGTGCGTTGGCCTGCCACGGCATCGGCGTGCGGCAGCCGTCGCGCCCCTTGTATTCCGGCCAGAACGTGATGCCGTAAGGATCTTGCAGGCGTTCGAACGGAATGTCGGCTTCCGTCAGTGCGAGCTCTTCGCCCTGGTAGACGCAGACGCTGCCGCGCAGCGTCGCGAGCATCGCAAGCACCATCCTGGCGAGTTGTGGCGACGCGTCGCCGTTGCCCCAGCGGGTCATGACACGCGGCACATCGTGATTGCCGGCCGACCAGCAGGCCCAGCCGAGGCCGCCGTGCTGGGCGAGCTTGGTCTCCATGCGCTCGACCGTGTCCCGCACGTGTGCGGCGGTGAATTCCGGCGTCAGCAGGTTGAAGCTGTAGGCCATGTGCAGCTTGTCGCCGCCAGCCGTGTAGTGCGCCATGGTCGTGAGCGCGTCGTCGTCGCCGACTTCCCCGACGCTCGCGGCGCCGTATTCGTCCAGCAGGCTGCGCAGCCGCGCGAGGAACGCGAGATTTTCCGGCTGCGTCTTGTCGTAGCGATGTTGCTGCATGCCATAGGGATTCTCCGGCGGCACGATGAACGTGCCTTGCGCGGCCGCGGGCGGGTTGTCCCGCAGTTGCCGGTCGTGGAAATGGAAGTTGCACGCGTCGAAGCGAAAACCGTCGACGCCGCGTTCTAGCCAGAAGCGGACGTTGTCGAGGATCTGGTTCTGGACCGCGGCACAGTGGAAATCGAGATCCGGCTGGCTCGCGAGAAAGTTGTGCAGGTAGTACTGCCGGCGGCGCGGCTCCCACTGCCACGCCGAGCCGCCGAACACGGATTGCCAGTTGTTCGGCGGTGTGCCGTCCGGGCGCGGATCGGCCCACACATACCAGTCGGCATGCGGGTTGTCCCGGCTGCTGCGGCTCGCGACGAACCACGGGTGTTGATCCGACGAGTGGCTCAGCACCTGGTCGATCATGACCTTCAGGCCGAGCGCATGCGCTTTCCCGATCAGACGGTCGAAATCGTCGAGGGTGCCGAAGATGGGATCGACATCGCAGTAGTCCGACACGTCATAGCCGAAATCCTTCATCGGCGAGCGGAAGAACGGCGAAATCCAGATCGCATCCACGCCGAGCGAGTGGATATAGTCGAGCTTGCCGACCAGGCCCGGCAAGTCGCCCAGGCCGTCGCCGTTGCTGTCGGCAAAGCTGCGCGGATACACCTGATAGATGACCCCGCCGCGCCACCATTGATTGGACATATGCGATTCTCCTTGTCGTTTTGTCAGGCGTGCAGTTTCGCGTCGACCTCGTCGGGCGTGGGCGCATACGCACCGTGCCGTGCACAGGTCAGCGACGCGCACGCGGCGGCGAACCGCAGATGGTCCATCGCCGGCGCATCCGGTCGTGTCAGCAGGCTCGCGATCCAGCCGCCCATGCTGGCGTCGCCACACCCCACGGTATCGGCCACGGCAGTCGCGAACGCCGCCTGGAACAGGGTGCCGTCCGGCTCGAGCAACTGCATGCCGTCGCTACCACGCGTGACGAGAATGGCGGCCTCGGGTGCCCATGCACGGAGTTGCGCGAGCGCGTCGGCTTCGTCCAGCGCCGGAAACAGCCCGCGCAAGTCTTCGTCGGACACCTTGATGTAGTGCGCGAGCCCCGCCATTTCACGCAGCGTGGCCCGATAGGCGGGCCCCGCCATCACGTCGCGATAGTTCGGGTCGAACGAAATGCATTTGCCTGCGGCATCGGCGGCGGCGGCGACCTCCAGCAGATGCGCCGCGAGCGGTTGCCGAACGAGGCCGAGCGACCCGAAGTGGACGATCTGCGCCGCTTCCATCCAGCCTGCCGGCAGCGTTTGGGCGTCGAACGCGAGATCGGCACTGTTGTCGCCGACGAAAAAGTACGCCGGCGGCGATTTCGACGTCACCATGGCGAGGAGCGGCGAGCGTTCGACCTGGCGCATGAAGCGCATGTCGAGCCCGGCCTCCCGGCTCGACGCGGCGAGGGTGTCGCCGAACACGTCGCGGCTGACGGTGCCGGCAAAGCCGGTCGGCACGCCCAGACGCGCCGCAACGCGGGACACGTTCCAGCAGGAGCCGCCCGCGGCGGCGCGCCAGCGTCCGTCGCTTTCAAGGATGAAATCGGTCAACGCTTCGCCGAAGACGACGAGGCGGGGGAGGTTGTTCGTCATGTCGATTCCGTATGGGACCACCGGATCAGGGCGGCGCGGCACGGCGCACGCTCGCCTGCGTCGCCCGCGAATGGGCGGCGCAGGCAGCGGACAGGCGGGCAGCGGACCGGATCCTGATGCGCTTGTGTGCTCACTCAGCGTGGCGAGGTCCAGCCCTTGTAGCTCTTCGCGTTGTCGCGCGTGATCAGTGTCGGCTCGATCAGGATCATCGGGTTGGCCGGCTTCTGGCCGTTCATGATCCCGTAGCCGACGTTGACGGCCTGCTGCGCCATCGCCCACGGATCCTGGCTCGACGATGCCTGCACGAGCGTGTTGCTCGTGAGCGCGGTCTCGATGTCGGGCGCGCCGTCGACCGACGTGATCACGATGCCCGTGCGGTTGAGCTGCTTCGCTGCGAGATCGCTGCCGACGGCCTGTGGATCGTTGATCGCGAACACGCCGTCGAGCTTCGGAAAGCGCGTCAGGTAGCCCTGCATCACGTTCATGCCGCCTTCGCGCGAGCCCTTGCCGTCCTGGTCGCTCGACAGCAGCTTGATGCCGGGGTTCTTCGCGAGCACGGCCTTGCAGCCGTTCACGCGATCGATCACGGCCGACACCTGCGGGCCGTTCTCGATGATCACGTTGCCCTTGCCGTTCAGCCGCTTCGCGAGGAAGTCGCACGCGAGCTCGCCGGCCTTCACGTTGTTGGTCTGCACGGTCGCATTCGCGCCGGCCGCTGCGACATCGACCGCGACGACCGTGATGCCGGCTGCCTGTGCCTTCCGCACGGCGGGCTCGACCGCCTTGGGATCGGCGGCGTTGAGCAGGATGATGTCGACATGGGCGGAGATGAAGTTGTCGATCTGCGTGAACTGCTTGTTCAGGTCGTAGTCGGCCGATACCGCCGTGACTTTCGCGTTCGGATTGATCTGCTTCGCACGCGCCTCGGCGCCTTTCGCGATCGTGACGAAGTAAGGATTGCCGAGCGAGCCGACGGTGATGCCGATCGACTTCAACGGTTTGTCGGCGGCATGCGCGGCGGCGGCCGAGAGGGCGAGGGCGCAGGCGATACCGGTCAGGACGGCTTTAGGGTTGAACATGGCGTTGTTTCCGTGAAGGGTGTGATGAAATGGAGCGCCGCGCGATCCGCCGCCGCCCCGGTTCGTATCGGACGTCGTTCAGGTACGGGCTTCAGGTACGGGCCGAGCCGCGCTGGCGGTAGCGGTCGAGCGCCACCGCGCCGATGATCACGAGGCCCTTGATGATGTATTGCCAGATGTCGGACACGCCGAGCAGCACGAGGCCGTTGGTCAGCACCGCGATGATCAGTGCACCGATCAGCGTGCCGACGATCGAGCCGACGCCGCCGACGAAGCTGGTGCCGCCGAGGATCACCGCGGCGATCGCGTCGAGTTCGTACGACTGGCCGAGCTGCAGGCCGTTGGCCGCATAGAGCCGCGCGGCCGACATCACGGCGCCGAGGCCGGCGAGCAGGCCCGACGCGGCGTAGACGAAGAGCTGGATCAAGCGCACGTTGATGCCGGACAGGCGTGCGGCTTCCGGGTTGCCGCCCACCGCGTAGATCCGCATGCCGAGCACCGTGCGGCGCAGGATGAACCACGAGGCGACGATCACCGCGCCGGCGATCACGACGAGCCACGGCACGCCGAGGATCGAACCGTTGCCGATGAACGCGAACGGCAGTTGCGGATTGAAGATCGTCGTGTCGTTGCCGATCAGGCGGGCGATGCCGCGCACGGCAGTCAGTGCGCCGAGCGTGACGATGAACGGCGGCAGGCGCAGCAGCGCGATCAGGCCGCCGTTGATCACACCGAACGCGAGGCCGACCGCGAGTGCCGCCGGCACGCCGAGCCAGCCCCAGTTCGGCAGGTTCGACGCGAGCAGCGCGGTGACCGCGGCGGCGGCGAGTATCGAGCCGACCGACAGGTCGATACCGCCCGTCAGGATCACGAAGGTCATGCCGGCGGCGAGCACGATGTTGATCGACGCCTGCTGCGTGACGATCGACAGGTTCTGCAGCGTGAAGAAGCCGTCGGTCAGGAAGCCGAAGCCGATGCACAGGAGCAGCAGTACCGGCAGCATGCCGGCCGTGCGAACGAGGCTCTGCATGCGTTGCTGGCGCGCGGCAGCCTGGTGTTGTCGAGGCTGCTTCGACGTTTGCGGGGCCGATGCGATCGGCCCTTTGCTTGTGTTGCTCATGTTCTCCTCCGTTTAGTGTGGAATCTCGTCATGCCGCCGGTTGCGCGGCGTCGCTCGCTGCCGGGTGCGATCCGGTCGCGAATCCGATCACGCCTTCCTGGGTAATGGCGTTGCCGGTATGTCCACCGAGTTCGCCGACGAATTCGCCTTCGCGCATCACGAGTACGCGGTCCGCTACCCCGATCACTTCGGGCAATTCGCTCGAAATGACGATCACGCCGACGCCGGAACGCGCCAGTTCGTTGATGATTCGGTAGATCTCGGATTTCGCGCCGATGTCGACGCCGCGGGTCGGCTCGTCGAGGATCAGCACACGTGGCTTCGTCTCGAGCAGGCGCGACAGCAGCACCTTCTGCTGATTGCCGCCCGACAGCGCACCGGCATTGACTTTTGCGTGCGGCACGCGGATCGACAGCGACGCGATGGCGTCACGCGCGCGTCGCGCACCTTCGACGAGATCGAGCACGCCGCCGCGGCGAGCATCGCGATTGCAGACCGACACGTTGATATTGTTGTGGACGCTCATGTCGAGAAACAGGCCGAGGCGCTTGCGGTCCTCGGTCAGGTAGACGAGGCCCGCATCGATGGCTTCCCGCGGCGTACGCATCGCCAGCGGCTGCCCGGCAATCGCAATCTCGCCGCGCGTGCGCGGCTCGGCGCCAAAGATCAGGCGGGCGAGCTCGGTGCGTCCGGCCCCGACCAGCCCGGCGATGCCCAGGACTTCGCCTGCGTGCAGGTCGAAGCTGCAGCCGCGCACGCGCTTCTCGTCGGCGATGTCGCGCACGGACAGCACGACGTTGCCGGGGTCGTATGCGGTGTGTTCTTTCTTGTAGAAGCCGGACAGGTCGCGTCCGACCATCATCTGCACGAGACTGTCGGCGGAGAGCGCATCGCGCTCCAGCGTGCCGACGTAGGTGCCGTCACGCAGCACCGACACACGATCGGACAGTTCATATATCTCGGCCATCCGGTGGCTGATGTAGATGATCGCGAGGCCTTCCGCGCGCAGTTGCCGGATCAGTTCGAACAGTCGGTCGGTCTCGCGCGACGACAAGGGCGTCGTGGGCTCGTCCATCACGAGGATGCGAGCACGAGCGTGAACCGCGCGTGCAATCTCGACGAGCTGCTGCTCGGCGATCGACAGCGTGTCCACCACCGTGCCCGGGCCAAACGAGGCGCCCAGGCGTGTCAGCACGGCTTCGCAGCCGCGTTCCATTGCGGCGCGGTCGATGGTCCGGAAGCCGCGGCCGGGTTGCCGCAACTCGCGGCCGACGTAGATGTTCTCCGCGACCGTCAGGTTCGGCGCAAGGCTGAGTTCCTGATAGATCACCGCGATTCCGAGCGCGCGCGCGGCGAGCGGACCGTCGATGACCGACGGTGTGCCATCGACGAGAATTTCGCCGCCCGGATCGGCCTGGTACGCGCCGGAAAGAATCTTCATCAACGTCGACTTGCCGGCGCCGTTTTCCCCCATCAGCGAGTGGATCTCGCCGGCCCTGACCGACAGGCACACGTTGTCGAGGGCGCGAACCCCCGGAAAGGTCTTGCTGATGCCGCGCATTTCCAGCAATGCGGGCCTGGATACCGATTGGGTCATGACTTGTCTCGCTCCGTTGTTCTGATGTTGTCGTGATCGTCAGCGTCTGACGCAAAGGCCGTCAGCGCCGCGGGTGGGGATGCGCGGATGCGGGTGGACGTATCGGACGCGTGCGGGCCGGCGCGTGTGCGCCAGCGCGGCCGGACGGGCGCGGGTTGTCGTCGCGCGCGTCTACCGAAGCGAACATGTGCGGCCGTCGATCGCACGGGCGTTGCATCACGCGAGTGTCGATCTGGCCGATGGGCGTCGTACGACTGCCCCGAACCTGATGGTGCGTCAATCGTCTCCTCCAGTTGGAGTTCTTCCGATTAATTAAATCACGGTGATTTATTTAATCGTGAATGGAATGAGACTTCAAGTCTAGGGAAAGCTCTAGTCGTGAATATGGATCCTTAGGAAGACGATGAAAGGTTTTGCATTCGACAGCGCACTGCAGACACCGAAGTGATGTTTTTTTTGCGACTACTCATGAGAGCCGGGCACGGGTGCGCGGCGACGGGGATCGCCGAGAGGCTTGTGGCGTGGATGTTTGCGGCGGGTGCCCGTGTCGTCCGAGCGAGCGGATGACGATGGCGAGGGCAGTGCACAGCTTGCCCCGGAGTCGATGATGTGTCGCTGTACGGTTGGAATCTCCGCCAGTTCACCGCCGGTCTTATGCACGGATCGATTATGGGTCAGTCGAAAATAGCATGGGCGTCGTCGCCCAAACTCAGTGCCGTGCGTTGGATTGACGACAAGGCGATCGATTGGTTTGCGGTTCCTCGTTGACGTGCGATGAGGACGGGGGGGCGGCGTGACCGGCGAGTCATGCCGACGGGTTTCGCACACCGATGCGGGCGTCACTTCACTTCACTTCACTTCTGCGCACTCGACCGGCACCGGATGGTCGGATCGGCCTCGAGGCCGAATGCGCCCGCGGTCAGGTCACGCTGTCGAAGAATTCGGCTGCCTTTGCACGATTTGCTGCGTCCTTATTCCGATTGCGCATAGTGCTCGCTCGATCGAAATTCGGCTGGTTAGTCTCGGGACACCAGTGATCGTCGAAAGCGGAGGAAAAATGTCAGCGTTGCCAACGAGAACGGAGCACGATCTGCTGGGCGACTGCGAAGTGCCGTCCAGTGCGTATTACGGCGTTCATACATATAGAGCAGTCGCCAATTTCCCGATTACCTCCACGCCGATTTCGATCTATCCCGACCTGATCAACGCGCTCGCGTTCATCAAGGAGGCGGCTGCGCTGGCGAATCATCAACTGGAACTTCTTGACGATGCACGCTGCGATGCAATCGTCGATGCGTGTCGGGACGTGCGAACCGGCGCGCTGCACGACCAGTTCGTGGTCGATGTGATCCAGGGCGGCGCCGGGACGTCGACGAACATGAACGCGAACGAAGTCATCGCGAACCGGGCGCTCGAGCGCCTCGGATACGAGCGTGGGGACTACCAGCACCTGCATCCGAACGATCACGTGAATATCGGGCAGAGCACGAACGACGTCTACCCTTCGGCCTTGCGAATCGCTGCCTATCTCGGCATCCGCGAACTGATCGACGCGATGGGGGTGCTGCGCGAAGCGTTCGAGGAAAAGGCAGAAGCGTTTGCCGATGTGCTCAAGATGGGGCGCACGCAGTTGCAGGACGCCGTGCCGATGACGCTCGGCCAGGAGTTCGGTACCTACGCCGTGATGCTTGGCGAGGATCAGGAGCGGCTCGCCGAGGCAGTCCTGCTGATCTGCGAGATCAACATGGGGGCGACGGCAATCGGCACCGGAATCACCGCACATCCCGACTATGCGCCGCTCGTGCTCGCCCGGCTCGTCGAGCTGACCGGCATTCCGCTCGTCACTGCGCCGAATCTGATCGAAGCGACACAAGACTGTGGTGCATTCGTTCAACTGTCGGGTGTGCTGAAACGCGTGGCGGTCAAGCTCTCGAAGATCTGCAATGACCTTCGGCTCCTGTCGAGCGGCCCGCGAGCGGGCTTGGGCGAGATCAACCTGCCGCCGGTTCAGGCCGGATCGAGCATCATGCCCGGCAAGGTCAATCCGGTCATCCCGGAGGTCGTGAACCAGGTGGCATTCGAAGTCATTGGCAATGATCTGACCGTCAGCTTTGCAGCGGAGGCCGGGCAGCTTCAACTGAACGCTTTCGAACCGATCATTGCGCACAGTCTCTTCAAGAGCGTCACGCACCTGAAGAATGCATGCCTGACGCTGGCGACCCGATGCGTGACGGGGATTACCGCAAATCGTGAGCATTTGCGCGCCACGGTCGAGCATTCGATCGGGATCGTCACCGCGCTCAATCCTTATATCGGCTATGCCAATGCGACATCGATCGCCCAGGAGGCACACGCCACTGGCGGCAGCGTAGCGGCGATCGTGCTGGCGCGCGGGCTGTTGTCGAAGGAGCAGCTCGACGAGATTTTGCGTCCCGAGCAGTTGACCAGACCGACCAAGGTGCCCACCGGGCACGCTTGACCGGAAAAGTACGGGCCGGCGGCCCTCGCCATCACCGAAGTTCGATTATCGATTATCCGCAACGGGCATCGTGCATATCGGTCGGGACAATGTCCCAATGGGTCGAGCAAGTCTCAACCGGCATGGGCGATGCCTGACAGGGGAAGAGGTGAGGCAATGCTGGAAGGAAGCAACCCGGAGCGCATCCATGCGCCCGATGGCGTCTACATCGGTCAGGCGCGTCGAGACCCGGTCGAGGTGGCTGTTTTTGACGACGAGCAACAGGGTGTCGCGATCGTCGCCGCAGCGGTGATGCTGAACGCGCTTGAATATATCGGCAAGCGCATGAGTGAAGCGAGGCTCGTCTGCTCGGGTACGGGGCCAGGTGCACTCGCCTGTCTCGATCTGGCGGCGAGCCTCGGGCTGCGGCGGGAAAACATCTTTGTCGGCGATGCGACCGGTGTCGTGTACGTCGGCCAAGTGGCGGGAATGGATCCGCGACTGGCGAGATTTGCACGTGGTACCGGGGCGCGCGCGATAGCCGACGTGATGCCGGGCGCCGACATCTTCGTCGGGGCGTCGGCGGGGAATGTGCCGATGGCCGATCTGGTCAAGGTCATGGCAGTCAACCCGATCGTCATCGCGATATCGGACGCGATGCCCGAGGTCACGCCCGAGTCCGTGCTCGCGGTACGGACGGACTCCATCGTCGCGACCCGTCACGCGCGCTATCCGAACCAGATCAGCGGTGCGATGTGCGTGCCGTTCATTGTCCGGGGCGCGCTCGATGCCGGAGCCATGACAGTGAACGACGAGATGAAGCTCGCGGCGGTCCACGCGATCGCATCGCTCGCGCAAGCGGAGATACCGGCGGACGTTGCCGCAATAGAGGATGCGCGTGATTTACGCTTCGGCCCCCGCTACCTGATTCCGAAAGCCTTCGACCGAAGGTTGATCGAGGTGATCGCGCCTGCCGTTGCGAAGGCGGCCGCCGAAAGTGGTGTCGCGCGGCGCCGGATAGCGGATATGGAAGCCTATCGGCGAAGTCTCTCGCAAGTCGGCAGCAGTTCGCGCCCGACGCCGCCGGCGGCGATTGCCGGCCGGCACGCCAACGTGAAGTCGGTGATGTTTGCGGAGGGCGAGGACGAGCGCGTGCTGCACGCTGCCCAGTGCGCGATCGACGAGTCCGTCGCCAGGCCGGTGTTGCTTGGCCGGCCGGACGTGATCGCGGACGTGATTGATCGTTGCCGGCTCGGTCTCGAGCCGGGGGTGAACTGCGAGATCGTCGACCCGCTTGATCCCGATATCCACGACGATGCCGTGACACGCTACTGCATGCTGCGTCGGCATGACGGCATCTCGCCCGTACTGGCGGCAGCCGAGCTGCGCAGTTGCCGCACGCTGCTTGCCGCGGTGCTGCTCACGACCGGGCGCGCAGACGCGATGCTTTGCGGGACGACCGGACGACGAGCGGGTCATCTGATTGCCGTGCGAGACGTGATCGGACGTCGCAAGGGTGTCAACACGCTGGCGGTAATGGAGACCCTCATGTTACCGGAGCGCCCCTTGTTCATCTGCGATGCGCTTGTGAACAGCAATCCCGGTGCCGGGCAAATCGCCGAAATTGCGTGGCTCGGGGTCGATGAAGTGCGCCGCCTGGGAATCTCGCCGCAGGTCATGCTCGTGCCGAGGTTGGGGTCGAGTGCGCGGGACGCGACGTGCGAAAAGACGATGCGCGACGCGCTGGCCCTGATCCATGCGCGCATTTCAAGCATGGCGAGCGGCGAAGGGGAGCCGAGCGGTTCGGCGTTCCCATGCGCAATCTTCGATCAGACGCCCTCGGCGTTGAATTGCGACGCAAGTGCAAACATGCTCGTGATGCATGACGGCGAAATGGCCGACGTCATCCACGATGCGATGCGAATTTCAACGGGACAAGGAATCTCGGCCGGCCAGGTTGTCCTTGGCGCACGGTGGCGTGTTCACATCCTGACGCCGGCGGCGACGATCCGGCAAATCGTCAACGCGACTGCACTTGCCGTGAGTGACGATGTGTCCAATTGGACAGGTTCGTAAAAGGCGAATTCGCGTCGCTCATGCAGCGCGATCGAAGCGCTGCCACTTTCGCCTCGTCGACCTCCGGGGAAGGGGCGAAGCTCCGCGGCCTCTCGATCAGGTTCGAGGCGGTATTTTCTTTCAGTGTGATTGCGGTTCGAAGGGGTCTCGTCGCCCGATTTGTTTTCTATTGATTGGTATAACTACATATATAAATTTTGCGTTGTCGGGAAAGACGTAAAGATCGCTATGCCGGATTTCAAAGTGGACTAGTCGTTTTTTGCATAGGAATTGTGGGGCGAATTTCGGCTGAATAGGCTTCGATCAGCTGTTCCTGCTCGCGACCGTCCACGTGCCTCAATCACGATATGACGGTGCAAATCCAGCTGCATGTGTCTACCTATGATGATAGGAGAAATGGCCGGCGGCTTTAAGAATTGAATTTCGTTGATTACTGGAGGATACAGTCATGGCATCGATTCCCGAACCGTCGCCGACGGGCGAAACCAATCAACGCAGCTGGCTGGAATCCCACGAGGCCGGCTATCACAAGACCCTCGGCAACCGGCAGGTCCAGATGATCGCGATCGGCGGTGCGATCGGCACCGGTCTGTTCCTCGGTGCCGGCGCGCGGCTGCAGGCCGCCGGGCCGTCGCTCGCGTTCGTCTATCTGGTGTGCGGCGTGTTCTCGTTCCTGATCCTGCGCGCACTCGGCGAACTCGTGATGCATCGCCCGAGCAGCGGCAGCTTCGTGTCGTATGCGCGCGAGTTCCTCGGCGAGAAGGCGTCTTTCGTGGCCGGCTGGATGTATTTCCTGAACTGGGCGATGACGGGCATTGTCGACATCACCGCCGTTGCTGTCTACATGCACTACTGGACGCCATTCGCCGGCGTTCCGCAATGGATCTTCGCGTTGATTGCACTGTGTATCGTCGCGACGATGAACCTGATCGGCGTGAAGTGGTTCGCCGAGATGGAGTTCTGGTTCGCGCTGATCAAGGTCGCCGCGATCGTGCTGTTTCTGGTGGTGGGCACCGCGATTCTCGGCACCGGCGGACACGTCGCGGGTCATGACACGGGGATGCACCTGATCACCGACAACGGCGGGTTCTTCCCGCACGGCATGATGCCGGCACTGGTGCTTGTCCAGGGCGTCGTATTCGCGTTCGCTGGCGTCGAACTGGTCGGCACGGCCGCCGGCGAGTGCAAGGATGCGCGCAAGGTGCTGCCGCGGGCGATCAACAGCGTGATCTGGCGTATCGCGCTGTTCTATGTCGCATCGGTGGTGCTGCTCGTGTGCCTGCTGCCGTGGAGCGCGTACAAGGCGGGCCAGAGCCCGTTCGTCACGTTCTTCGGCGCGCTCGGCGTGCCGGGCATCGGCTCGGTGATGAACCTCGTGGTGTTGACGGCGGCGCTGTCGAGCCTCAACTCGGGGCTGTATTCGACCGGGCGCGTGCTGCGCTCGCTCGCGATGGGCGGCTCCGCGCCCGCGGCGCTGTCGCGGATGAGCTCGCAGTCGGTGCCCTATGTCGGCATTCTCGTGACGGTCGCGATCTACGTGGTGGGCGTGCTGCTCAATTATCTCGTGCCGTCGAGCGTGTTCGAGATCGTGCTCAACATTGCGTCGCTTGGCATCATCAGCACGTGGGGTTTCATCATCGTCTGCCAGATGAAGTTCCGCGCGGCCGTCAAACGCGGTGACGTCGACGACGTGCCATTCAAGATGCCTGGCGCACCGGTTACGTCGTGGCTCACGCTGCTGTTCCTGCTCGGCGTGCTGGTGCTGATGGCGTTCGACTATCCGAATGGAACCAGCACCGTGGCGTCGATTCCGGTAGTCGCACTGCTGCTCGTCATCGGCTGGCGTTGGGTGAGCGGCCGCGCACGTCGTGTGCTGCTGAAGCCGACGATTCCGTCGGTCACGCTCACGCAGAACGTGCTCGAAAGGGATGACAACTAATACGACACGAGCGGTATCCGGAACCACGAAGGTGACCGCTGCACGCGACAAAAGAGAAAAATTCCATGGCACCGTTTGACGAAATGCTGACGGGCGATCAGGTTCGCCCACCCTACTCGCGAGTCAAGTCGTGGCTCGACGCGCAGAATCCTGCAAGCCTCGCCCAGAAAGCCCACGACGCGGAGGGCGTGTTCCGCAAGACGGGCATCACGTTCGCCGTCTACGGCGACGCGGAGGCCGCCGAGCGGCTGATTCCG
>NZ_JAAGPP010000306.1:0-2937 GCF_017104975.1 Burkholderia sp. Ac-20344 | reverse complement strand
CGCGCGGCCGGCGTGAGCCACGCGGCGCCACCCGGGCCGAGCCCGAGCACCGTCAGGCGGCCGCGTGCACGGCCGAGCGTGGCGGGATCGACCGGATGCGCCGCGACCGCGCACGCGATGCCGTTCGTCGTTGCGCGCAGCGTGTGCACGACACGCAACGCGCGGCCGAGCAGTGCGGCCGCATCGGGTGTCACGTCGTCATCGCCATCGTCATCGCCATCGACGAAACGAAGCGGCACGTCGAGCGTTTGCGCCGCTTCTTCCAGCACGGCATCACCGATCGCCGATGCGGGCGCCACGATCGCCGCGAGCGCCAGCCGTGCGAGACCGTGCGCATCGAGTGCGGCGTCGATGCGTGCGGCGAGCGCTTCATCCGCGTGGACAGCCTGCGCATCGACGCCAATCACCACGCTGCGCGGATGAATCACGAGTTCGTCGCGCGTGCCGCGCCACACATCGGGTGTCACGCGGATCGCATGCGCGGCCGCGTCGTCGCGCGGCAGCGCGACATCGTCGAGCCACGGCGCCGCGCCGTCCATGCGCGTCGACGCGCCCGCGAGCAGATCGGACACGAAGCGCTTGCCCTGGGCGAGATCGGCGAGCGCATAGCCTTCGGGCGGATTGAGCACGCACGCGCCGAAGCGCAGTTCGCCGCTCGTCGTGATCGCCGGCGCGACGCCGACGCATGCGGCGATTTCGCGCGCCATCACGTTGACGCCCGTCAGCCCGCCGAGCAGCGGCACGACCGCCGAACCGTCTTCCGCCACCGCGAGCACGGGCGGCTCGACGCCCTTGTCGGCGAGCGCGGGGGCGATGCAGCGGATCACGATGCCGGCCGCGCACAGTGCGACGATCGGCAGGCCGCGTGCATAGAGTTCGCGCAGGTGTGCGCCGAGATCGTCGAACGGCACGTCGGCGTCGACACGCGGCGTGAGCCCATGCACGAGGGCACCCGGATAGCGTGCCTGGATGCGTCGCGCGGTATCGAGCGCGCCCGCGCCGAGAATCACGATCGCGGGCGGAGTCGTCATCCTTGCCATTTTTCCCCCGGCACGACGAGCAGCGAGAAATACGGCGACGCCATCGGATCGACTTCGTCGAGCGGCACGATGCGCTGGCTCGCCATCGTCGCGCGCTCGACATACAGCGCGCGCTTCGCGAGCCCCAGCTCGTCGAGCACGCGCCGCACCTTGTCGAAATTGCGGCCGAGCTTCATCACGACGGCCGCGTCGGCCCGCGCGAGCCGCTCACGCAGTTCGTGCTCGGGCAGCACGCCGGACAGCACCGACAGGCTCTGGTTGCGATAGACGAGCGGCTGGCCGAGCACGGCGGTGCCGCCGAGCATCGCGCATACGCCGGGGATGACCTCGGTGTCGTAGCGCGGCGCGAGGCGGTCGTGCAGGTACATGTACGAGCCGTAGAAGAACGGGTCGCCTTCGCAGATCACCGCGACGTCGCGCCCCGCATCGAGGTGCGCGGCAACGATCTCGGCGGCCGTGTCGTAGAAGTCGGCGATCACCGTCTCATAGCAGAGCGGCGGCGGCAACGCCTCGGTCGTCACCGGATAGACGAGCGGCAGTTGCGTCTGTCCGTCCTGCAGGTGCGCTTCGACGATGCCGTACGCATTGCCTTTCTTGCCCTTCGCGACGAAATACGCAACCACGGTTGCGGCCTGCAGCACGCGCAGCGCCTTGATCGTCATCAGTTCAGGATCGCCGGGGCCGACGCCGACCCCGAACAGGCGTCCACGTGGGGTCGTCATTCGACCTCCGTCGCGAGGGCATTGACTGCCGCCGCCGCCATCGCGCTGCCGCCGCGCCGGCCGAGCAGCGCGACGTACGGCACGCCGCGGCTGTCGGCATCGAGCAGCGCCTTCGATTCGGCCGCGCCGATGAAACCGACCGGGAAACCGAGGATCAGCGCGGGGCGCGGCGCGCCGGCGTCGATCATGTCGAGCAGGTGGAACAGCGCGGTCGGCGCATTGCCGATCACGACGACGCTGCCGGCGAGGTGCGGACGCCACAGTTCGAGCGCAGCCGCCGAACGCGTGTTGCCGAGATGCCGCGCGAGATCGGGCACCTCCGGTTCGCCGAGCGTGCAGATCACGCGGTTGTCGGCCGGCAGCCGCGCGCGCGTGATGCCTTCGGCGACCATCCTCGCGTCGCACAGGATCGGCGCGCCGGCCGCGAGCGCCGTGCGGCCCGCCGTGCCGGCGCCGGCCGAGAAGCGCAGATCGTAGACGACGTCGACCATCCCGCACGCATGGATCACGCGCACCGCGAGTTTCTCGAGGTCGGGGGGAACCTGCGACAGGTCGGCCTCGGCGCGGATCGTCGCGAACGACTGGCGGTAGATTTCCTGCCCGTCGCGAATGTAGTCAAGCATCGGTGGTGTCCTGGCTGTGCCGCGTGCCCGTCAGTCGGGCCGCGGCCTGGTCAATCGTCAGATGGCGCGCGAGCGGGGTGCCGAGGCCCGCAGCGGCGTCGCGCCGGTAAAGGTCGTAGTGCGCGGGCGCAACCGCGACGAGCGTGTGCGTCGCGGGATGCGGCAGCGCGCAATGGCGCTCGCAGCCGGTCAGGTGCACGTCGACCGCGTGGCCGATGCGCGCGGCGAGCGCGAGCGCGTCGTGTTTCGTATCGGCGCGTGCTTTCGCGCAGCCCGCGCTGCCGGTACACGCGACGAGCGTCGCCAGCGGGTCGGACGATGCGCAGACGAGGCCGAGCGACGCGAGCGCATCGAGCGTGGCCGGCGCGCGTTCGCGCGATACGCCGTGCATGAACACGCCTTGCCAGGGCGTCATCGACAGCGTGCCGTCCCCGTCGGTTTCGGCCAGCGCGGCGAGCCGTTCCAGTTGCGTTGCGTCGAGCCGGCCGAGCGCGAATTGGGCGCCGACGTCGCAGCGCGCCGCCTCGCGCGACGGCTGCACGCCGAAACGCA
>NZ_JAAGPP010000305.1:0-248 GCF_017104975.1 Burkholderia sp. Ac-20344 | reverse complement strand
GCTGCTGCTTGAAAAAAAAAAAAATAGACCGGCGATTTCGGCATACACACACGCCTAGATCCGGCCCAAGCAGATCGCTACAGCCACTATCCTACACTCCTGCTTGCCAACTGTCGCGGCAATCACGCCTATCTACAACAACACCCGCCCGGCCACTCCGCGCTCGACACCACACGCCTCTACGCCCACGATCTTTCGCTCTAGAGCGTCGTCTTCGTGTGCTGTCTGGTCGCAGACTCGCTCATTCT
>NZ_JAAGPP010000304.1:0-3309 GCF_017104975.1 Burkholderia sp. Ac-20344 | reverse complement strand
TTATCGCAAGTCAGCAACTGCTTGTCGTGACGACGGTTGCGGGACCGTAACGGTCAAGATCACTCATCCATTTCACCCGCGTTGCGGCACCCTAATCCAGCTGGCTACCCGGCGCGTCAACTGGGGAGAGGATCGGGTCATGTTCTACGACGAACATGACCAGCTGGTATCAATCTTGGCCTCGTGGACGGATGTGGATGAGCCGGACGCGTTCGCGCAGGCTGCGGCGGGGCGCTCCGCTTTCCGTGTCGACGACCTTCGGAGGCTGCGCGCGCTAATCGACGACCTGAGGCCGGAGGTCCTGGGTCGTGTCAAGTAAATTACGCCGTATGTGTAAGCTAAATTACGCCGCAGTAGATTTGTGTTCGCATGGCGTTCGTATCAACACATCCGATTTATCGCGCTTTTCACGGCACATCCGATTGTGTGTTGGCCTTGACATTGGCGTATGTGCGGCATATTTTAAATTACACGATTTGCACCGGTGTAGCGATCTTGACCAAGCCCGATCCAAAGCTGGAACGTCTCAGGCGCCTCGGCGTACTGAATCCCCATCCCGAGAGGGTGCGGGCTTCCTGGTTCCAGTCGAGCGATTTTTTCGACGCCCGCGACTTGATTCAAGTCAAGTACGAGATGCTGCGCCATGTCAGCGTCGACGGCGCATCGAAGGCCGATGCTGCGGCGCTGTTCGGCATGTCACGGCCGACCTTCTATCAGGCCGAGGCCGCGTTTGCTCGCGATGGCCTGGCAGGACTCGTTCCGAAGCAGCGTGGGCCCAAGGGGGCGCACAAGCTCAACTTCGAGGCGATGGCGTTCGTCGAACAACATCTCGAAGGCGATGGCGCGATTCACGCCCGAGCACTAGCCGAGCAACTGGAATCCGAGCTCGGTATCTCGGTCCACCCCAGAAGCATCGAACGCGCGATCGCGCGCAAAAAAAAACCGTAGAGCCAACCGTTGCCGCCGTCCCTTTCGCGCAAGCATTGACTGCCGCTTACGAGGCCCTACGCGATGCGGTGATCGACGGCACCCCGCGCGCCGAGGGCGCCGCAGCGCTGCGCTATCACGGGATGCTGCATGGACTTCCTGTACTCGTGAAGTCAACGGCGGCCATAGACACTACCTCGGGTCACCAGGTGCAGCGTATGGACGCCCTTCCGGCTGGCGACGAGTTTGTGCGCTTGCTGGCCAACCTCGTTCTACGGACCCATTCGGAGCTCGCCCATGTCTACTGATCGGTATCAGAAGGTTACGCACGACCACTTGCGTCGTGATGCCTTCCTTTACGTGCGGCAATCGTCGCTACGCCAGGTCTTTGAGAACACCGAGAGTACGAAGCGCCAGTATGCTTTACGTGAGCGCGCTGTGTCGTTGGGCTGGCCCATAGAACGCATCCACGTTATCGACACCGATCTTGGCCTGTCCGGCGCAAGCGCAGAACACCGGGACGGGTTCCAGCAACTGGTTTCGGAGGTCGCCATCGGCCACGCCGGCATCGTACTCGGACTTGAGGTGTCTCGTCTGGCGCGCAACAACGCTGATTGGCATCGGCTCATCGAACTTGCGGCACTGACCCACACCCTGATCCTTGACGAAGACGGCGTATATGATCCGGCTTACTTCAACGACCGCCTGCTGCTCGGTCTGAAGGGAACCATGAGCGAGGCGGAGTTGCACGTGCTGAACGCGCGGTTGCAGGGTGGGATGCGTAACAAGGCGCGGCGTGGCGAACTCGAACTGCCACTTCCCGTCGGGCTGGTCTACCATCCAAACGGATCGGTTGTGCTCGACCCCGACCAGCAAATCCACGCGAGCCTGCGACTGCTGTTCGATACCTACCGGCAAACGCACTCGGCAAGCATGGTCGTACGCCGCTTCCGTCGCGAAGGCTGGTCCTTCCCGCGCCGGATCCGCCGCGGTATCGGCAAAGGCGAAGTGCACTGGGGCGCACTGAACACATCGCGTGTTCTGCAGATCCTCCACAATCCCCGATATGCGGGTGCCTTTGTGTACGGTCGGACGAGAACTGGACGCAAGGCCGACTTGACCAGCACGCAACTGAAGGTCGCGCAGTCCGACTGGCAGGTTCTCATCCGCGACGCCCACATCGGCTACATTGACTGGGACGAATTCGAGCGCAATCAGGTGACGCTCAGGCAAAGCGCGAATGGATTCGGTTCGCTCGTGCGAGGTACGGTCCCTCGCGAAGGGGATGGACTGCTGCAGGGGCGCGTCATCTGCGGCATTTGCGGCAATCGCATGCGTGTGCGCTATCAGAAGGTAAGCGACAGGATGGAACCGTACTACGTATGTCACGACGTCGCTGCTCACGATGCGGGCAAACCATGCCAGTCGATACGTGGGCGCGCGATCGATGATGCAATCAGTGCGTTGCTCCTGGAGACAGTTGTGCCGGCAGCCATCGAAGTAGCGCTCGCAGTCGAGGACGAGATCGCCGGTCGTATTGCGCAGGCCGATTCCATGCGTCTGAAGCAACTGGAACGCGCGCGATACGAAGCCGAACTCGCCCGCCGTCGCTACATGAATGTCGATCCAGCGAACCGGATGGTTGCCGATGCGCTGGAAGCCGATTGGAACGATCGCCTACGTCGACTGGACATGCTGCAGCAGGAACACGATCGCCAGCGCCGGTCAGATCAGGATCTTCTTGGAGATGAGGCTCGCGCGCGTATCCGCGCTCTTGCAGATGACTTCGCCACCGTCTGGAACGATAAGCGCGTCGCATCCATCGAGCGCAAGCGCATGCTCGGACTGCTTATCGAAGACGTCACTCTTGTGAAGTCAGAGAAGGTCTCGATCCACGTGCGTTTCCGGGGTGGCCGAACGACTTCACTGGCGGTCGACAAGCCCAGGCCGATGGCCCTGGTACGCAAGACACTGCCGGCCGTCGTGACGGTTATCGATGAGCTTCTCGAAACGTGTACCGATCAGCAAGTCGCCACGCGACTCAATGAGCTTGGATATACAAACTGGCAGCAGCAGGCATTTACCGCCAGGATGGTCGCGCTGGTTCGGACCACCTATGGACTGCCAAGTCGATTTGAGCGACTGCGCTCGCGCGGCCTGCTTACCGGCGCCGAACTCGCCGCGCAGCTCGAAGTTAGCCAGACCACCATCCATCAATGGGGACGGCAAGGGCTTCTGCGGCGGCAGGTTTACGGGCATGATCACCGGTGCCTGTACGAACCCCTGGGGAATGTCCTTCTCGTAAAGGGCACTGGTGGACGCAAAGCTACACAAGCAACCTTCATCGTCGCTCCAACTACCGGACAAGGTGCAATGTGAAAC
>NZ_JAAGPP010000303.1:0-3333 GCF_017104975.1 Burkholderia sp. Ac-20344 | reverse complement strand
CCCCTTCCGCGCCGCGTTTCCGTTAGCGCGAAAGAGGCGTGATTCTAAGCATCCGCCCCCATCCGCGCAAGCCCCTTGGTGAAAATATTTTGAAAAAGCCCCCGTGCGCTGCCGCGCACGGGGGCTTTAGGCTCGGCGGGCCGCGAGCCACCATCTATTATCGATGTGACGTATGCCTCTTGCCCCCTATATATAGGGTCGCGGAACAGGCAAGGAATCCGGTGCTGTCGAGTATCATGCCGCGACCGAACCACGCACTCATATCCACGATGGACAGCACCACTCAACCCGGCGACGCCGACCTTCGCGACGAATATGCAGCGCTGCGCGAGCGCGCCGTCATCCTGGAAGAACAGGCTCCGCCGCTTCTGCAACGCATCTCGGATGTATTGCCGCGGATCAGCGGCGAATCCGAACTGGCGGACGAGCACCGCGAGCGACTCGTCGGCGCGCGCAACGCGGCGATGGTCTCGATCGAGAACTATCAGCAGGCGATTCCCTTCCTGCAGACGGCCGATTCGATCATCGAGCAACTGGACAAGACACCCGAGCGCGACGAAGACATCGAGTGGCGTGAATCGCTGCTGCAACGGCTCGACGAGCTGATCGACGTCGCAGTCGTGATGATCGACGATGCCGAAGGCTACTTCGAACAGGCGCAAGCCTGCGATCTGTCCAGCGTGCCGAAAGCCATCCTCGAGGATTGAGCAACGCCGCTCGGAATCGCGTCGCGCACCGGCGTCATGTCCTGTGCGCCAGCCATTCCGATGCTCGCCGGCCGGCAGCGCAGCCTGACGCGTTCGTCGGCGCACCGGCCGCCGCCCTCCCGCAAAAGCTCACCTTTTCGCTACCCCCTCGCCCGGACCGCACGACGCAATCGGCTACAGTGCGTCGAGAACGATCGCTTCGCTCACGATCGGCACGCGGATATATCCGCCCTCCGCATCGCCATACGCGTGTGCCCTCCCGTCGATGACGTATTGCGCCGTCAACGCGCAAAGGGTCGCGTCTCGCGCATCGACGGACTTCAGCGTCGACACGTCGATCCCCAGTCGCTCCAGTAATTGCCGACGCTGGTTGCGTTTCTGCTTCGCCGATGCAACGGCCTTGCCCAGCATCGCGCAGGTAATCGCATAAGGATAGGTTTCGAAGCTCGCGCGTCCGCCCGCATAGTGCGCGCCGGTCAGCAGCGGATAAGCATCCGCAAGCGCGCGGTAGACGCGCTCTCCCGTGAACATCCAGTCGAAGAAGCCTGACATGCTCGCGACCGCCTGCTCCCGCGACGGCGTCGGAAAGCACGAGATCCGTTCGCGCGCGAGCGCCTGTTCGGCCGCCCGGCGCCCGCTCCCCGTCCACCACAGGCTCGGTGCGTCGACACCGACGGCCACGACGTCATGGGCGAGACACAGCGCAGGCACCGCCTCGGGCGCGATCCGCTCCTCGCGGCAGACGACCGTCGGTCCGTGCAGGATCACGAGATCGCATTGCTTCTTTTCGCCACCCACGTCGACACCCGCCACGGCTGGCGATTGCCGCGCGGCGGATCCGATGGATCGGGCCGATCGCATGCGTGCGACTCAGTCCGCCGGCCGTGCGTCGTAAGCGGCGTCGAAGATCGCCTCGAGACCGGGATGCACGCCGCGCATCGGATCGACGACCGACTTCGCCCAGTCGAAATACGCCTGCTTGCGTTCGAGCGGCCAGTCCGCGGGCGGGTGCCGCGCGATGTCGCGCAGGTTGCAGATCTTGTCGGCCAGCTTCACGAGCTTCGCACGCCGGCTGATGGTCGCCGCATGCTCGACCTGCAAGCGCTTGCGCTCCTCCTTCGGCAGCGACTTGTCGTCGGTGACTTCCATCACGATGTCCGCCACGTCCTTGCCGAACAATCGCAGCAATTCCTGCTCGGTCGTCTCGGTATCCTCGACCGTGTCATGCAGCACGGCCGCGACGATCACGCGCTCGTCCTCGACACCGGCCTCGTTGGCCAGCACGTCGGCGAGCGCGATCGGATGATTGATATACGGAGACGCTTCTTCATCCTTGCGCCGCTGATTGCGATGCTTGTCCGCCGCGAACGCAATGGCGGCTACCAGCTTTTTCATATTCCCCCCCTCGTGTGGCCAGACCCGCGACCGGCAGAACCGGCCGCGCGCATTTCGGAACCGCACATACTACCCGTACGCGATGACCCTGCCCGTGCGCCGGCATCCCCGCACGCACCGCATCACGCCCCCACCGGCGCGCGTTGCAGCTCGACCACGTTGACCCGCGCGCCGAATACGTCCCTCACGAGCGGCAGCAGGTGGTCGTGGTGCGTCAGGAACAGCACCTGGGTGCGCGTCGACAGATCGCGCAGCGCATCGAGGCCGGCCTTCGCGCGCGCGTCGTCGAAGTTGATGAACAGGTCGTCGGCCACGAACGGCAGCGCGGTCCGACTGCCGAGCTGCAGCTCCAGCGCCGCGATCCGCAGCGCGAGGAACAACTGGTCACGCGTCCCTTCACTCAACCCGGCGACCTCGACCGAGGCTCCCTTCGTCCGCCGTGCATACAGTGCAGGCGGCGTCCGTTCGGTATCGACGGTCAGCCGCGCGAATTCGCCCAGCGTGAGCCCGGCGAAGATCTCGCCCGCGCGCCTGAGCATCGGCCCCTGCTTCTGGTCGCGATAGCGATCCGTCGCCCACTTCAGCAACCGGCTCGCAGTGGCCGCCTCCAGATACTGTTCGGCGGCATCGCCCATCGCCGCCAGTGCTTCCTGCCGCTTCGACTCGGCAACGGCCGCGTTCGCCTGGCCATCGATCGCGCCGAACGCCTGATCGGCCACGACCTGCTGCTGTGAAAGCGCGTTCAGCCGCTTGCCGACATCGTCGAGCGACTGCTTCACCGCTTCAAGGTGCGCCGGTACGTCGGCGATGTCCTGTTCCGCGACTTCGGCTTCGACGGCTGACCGGGACAGGCCGTCGCCATCGCGCACCAGTGCCTCGTGCGCGGCATCGACCGCCTGCCGAAGCTGGCGCTGGCGATCCGAGCGTTCAGCCAGCGGCAGCGCCGCGTCGATCGACGCTACGCCTGCCAGTTGCAGCAGCGGCTGGATGCGCGCATCGGCACCGGCCACCGCGGCAGCCGCATCCGCGACCTTGCCGTCGGACTGACGCACAGCTTCGTCGGCGCGTTCGATCGCACGCGCAAGTTCCCTGGCAGCCGAGAGGCGCATCGTCAGCCGGCGTGCGACGTCGGGCCAGTCGCCGCTCGTCAGCCATTCCGGCGCGAGCGCCGCGGCAAGCCGCCGCGCGCCCGCCTCGAGCGCGGCCAGCTCCGCGCGGATCGCGGCGACCC